>RDDY01000116.1 GCA_003852805.1 Chryseobacterium sp. | reverse complement strand
TGTTCGCCCACGCGGCGCAACGGCACTTTTTTCCTCATGTCAAACTTTTCTTGCAGCTCACCGGGCAACAATCTGTCCCAGGCGCCTTTGGTAGGAAACGGCCCGGGCGCTATCGCATTCATTCTGATGCCGTATTTTGCCCACTCCACCGCCAGCGAACGTGTCATGGCCAAAACGCCGGCCTTGGCAGTGGCGGACGGAACCACAAAGGCAGAGCCTGTCCAAGCGTAAGTGGTCACGATGTTTAATACGGTCCCCGGAATATTTTTGTCGATCCAGTATTTTCCCAATGCCAGTGTACAGTTCTTCGAACCTTTCAACACGATATCGATAATCGAGTCGAATGCCGAATGCGTAAGTCGTTCGGTCGGTGAGATGAAATTACCCGCAGCATTGTTGACCAGGACATCCACCCGGCCAAAAGCTTCGACGGATTCTGCCAGAACATTTTCCACCTCGTCATAGTTTCGAACATCGCAGGCCACAGACAGAACCTCGCCGCCGGTTGCTTCTTCCAATTCTTTCTCCGCAGCGTGCAGCTTTTCCAAGTTACGGCTGGTGATGACCACTTTGGCGCCCAATTCCAGAAAGTATTTGGTCATGGCTTTTCCGAGACCGCTGCCACCGCCGGTGACTATGGCAACTTTATCTTTCAGACTTTCGGGTTGCAACATGGGCTGTGTGTATAAATTCATATCTCAAACTTTGGGTTAAAAATAACGAATAAAAACGGCGCAAAAATCCTTTTGTCGGCAAAACCCAGTGCAACAGCCGTTTGGCAGAACCGCAGAATTAAATGAAATTTGCACCACCAAAAAACGCGCGAATTGTACAGAAAACTCTTGGGTCAAACCGCCATTTACGGTATCAGCACGGTTGTCATCCGGTTGTTTCCGTTTGTCATCAGCCCGTTCATCACGCGGCAGTTCGGCTTGGAGGCCTATGCACCTTTTGTCGATTTCTATTCGGTGGCGGGCATTATCATTGTGCTGTTGTCGCACGGCATGGAAACAACATTCTTCCGTTTCGCCGAAAAGGTGGAGGACCGGCAGAAATTAATTTCCACCGCTACGGTCAGTGTCGGCGGCTTGTCGCTGCTGTTCATGCTGTTCTCTTTTCTGTTTCGTGAGCAGTTGGCGATTGCTTTTAAAACGCCCGATCAGGTCAATTTCCTAACGCTGATGCTCTTCGTTCTCGGTATCGACGGTTTGTGCACCATGCCGTTTGTGTTGCTGCGGAAAATGGGGCGACCCAAGAAATATGCAGCCGTGAAAATAGCTAACGGTGTCGTCAATTTCGTGCTCGTTCTTTTCTTTATTATTTGGCTCCCCAAGCTTGGTTCGGGCGGATTTCTTGGTTTAAAATACAATTCAAATTTCGGCATCGGCTATGTTTTCGTGGCGAATTTGGTGGCAAGTATCGTTACCTTACTC
>RDDY01000324.1 GCA_003852805.1 Chryseobacterium sp. | reverse complement strand
CTGAACTTTACACGGCACGATTGAAACTTGGCAAATTGGAGGCGAAGGATATTCTGCAAATCGTCAGATGCGCTAACAACCGCAACATATCCGAGAATACGCTCAATCTGCCGTATCCGTACACGGAGACCAATGCTCGTTTCTGGATCGAAATGCAGTCCAACGGCTTTCGCAATGGAACGGAATTCATTTTCGGCATCTATACAGAAGATGACCATAAATTTGTCGGCGGCATCGGACTGCACCTCGATCGCCAAAATAACAAGGCAGAGTTAGGTTACTGGATTGCCGAACCGTTCTGGAACCGCGGTTATGCAACCGAAGCGGCCGAGGCCGTTTTAAAGTTCGGCTTCGACACATTAAAACTGAACAAGATATTCGCGACTCACTTTCTCCATAATCCGTCTTCAGGAAGAATTATGCAAAAGATAGGCATGAAAAAGGAGGCGGAACTACGGCAGCATTATCTGAAGAACGGTAAATATTTGGATGCGGTGCAATATGCGATTATGAGTGAAAATCGTCAAGATTTATAGCCCGCCGTAAACCGTCTCATAAATCTCGCGTATCAGCTCTGCGGTGTCGTCGTGCTTGTAATTTGTCATCAGCCACAAATCAAGCGCGGACTTGCCGTCACCGTATGACGGCTGTCTGTAATTTTTGTCAATAATCTCAAAACCGTTTCGGTCATAAAATCCTACGCGCCGCTCGGCAACTTTATCCAAATGCGCCGGTTCGGTTTCCAAAACCAGTCGAGGGTGAATTTCTGAAAATGTTGCCAGAACCCGACTGCCGTATTTGCGGTTGCGGAACTGCTCAAAGATTTCAAAATGCTCGATGAAAACGGCTCTGCTCAGCGACCAGGTAATTAAATAGCCCACGCTCTCCTCTTCGTCCGTGATGCTGAATATGCGCGCAACAGGATGGCCGAAGAGCGAAATAAATTGATCGTCATTGCGGCGCTCCGCTTCGGGAAAGGAGCGGCAGTACGAAGTGTAGATGTCCTCGCGCAGTTTATTATCGTCGATGTTTATGATCCTGAATTCCATTTTCTAAAGGTCAAATACATTGGGTCGGCGGATGATGAACATGTCTTTGATCCAAAGTGTGAACGCCAAACCCAAATAGATCAGGAAAAAAAAGCCTGCCGTAGCAAAGGTGGAATAGATGAAAAACACCCGCAGTTTTGAAACAGGGATGCCGAGGCGGCTGCCCATCCGTGTCAGTACACCGAACCATTGGCGTTCTACATTGTGGCGAATGTTGTCAATCATGTTTCAGAAGTTGATGGCCGATGCCGCAATTTAAGCATTTTTTAGGTTGGCACAGGTTCTTGTGCTGGTACAAGAACGCTTGACTGTCCAGCGCCGAGTTCATCTTGGCACCCAGCTTTTGCCAACTCTCGGTAATGCTGTTCCGTTCGGCGGGCATTTCGCTG
>RDDY01000376.1 GCA_003852805.1 Chryseobacterium sp. | reverse complement strand
GGAGATGTTGGACATCTTGAACGAGAACCTCATCAATGAGGGAAAAGATCCGGTAGCATTTGACCACGATTGCCGCGAAGGTATCTGCGGGATGTGCTCGCTCTACATCAACGGTCGTGCTCACGGCCCGGATACCGGCATTACCACTTGTCAGCTGCATATGCGCCATTTCAAAGACGGTGAGACCATTCACATAGAACCGTGGAGAAGTGCGGCATTCCCCGTAATCAAGGATTTGGTGGTGGACAGAAGCTCTTTCGAGAGAATCATGCAAGCGGGCGGCTTTGTGTCGGTAAATACTTCGGGAAATACCACAGATGCCAACTCTATCTTGGTGCCGAAAGAAGATGCCGACAGGGCAATGGATGCGGCGGCATGCATCGGCTGCGGTGCGTGTGTGGCTACTTGTAAAAACGGTTCGGCCATGCTGTTCGTCGGTGCCAAGGTTTCGCACCTGGCTGCTCTGCCGCAGGGACGCGTAGAAGCCAAGCGCCGCGTGCTGAAGATGGTGGCGGCTATGGACGAGGAAGGTTTTGGTAACTGTTCCAATACCGCAGCCTGCGAGGTGGAATGTCCGAAGGGCATTTCGCTGGAAGTAATTGCGAAGATGAACCGCGAGTATCTGTCTTCCAAATTTACAACGGCAGAGTAATCTGTTTGACAATTTTATGAACGGCCCCGGCAGCATACGCATGTCGGGGTTTTTCTTTTTAAATGGCGGCCGTTGCCTAATTGTGCTTTAAAGTTCGAGAGGATACGATTTGTCCGATCTAATTCATTGAAAACCGCTACTTTTGCGCAAACAATTTAAACTTCATGAAAAAGTTTCTGCTGCTCTTTCTTGCCGTTGTCTTTATGGCATCTTGTAACAAACAGAAAGAGGTGTATCTGTCGGGGAAAATAAACGGAGGTTCTCCGCTGGAACGCATTGAGCTGATCGATGCTTCGGGGGTTGCCACACTGCCAATCGCTAATTTCGGTGTAGACGGTCAGGGCAATTTCTCCGATACCGTAACCATTGCCAAAAGCGGTATTTACGCCATTACCTACGGCGGAAAAATGAACTTCATTTACCTGAAAGGCGGCGAAAAGCTGAACCTGAACGGCAATGCCTATAGCTTTCCGCAAGAACTCACCGTTGGTGGCGATGCCAAAGGCAACAACCAATTTCTAGTTCAATCTCAGAAATTCATCGAGGGATATCTTTCAAAACTGACGCAAGAGCTTTTGGTTCAAGACGAGAGTAAATTTTTGGCTCAGATGGAGAAACTGCGCAAGGATATCTCTGCCAAAATCGACGAATACGGCAAGTCCTCCGGCGCTGACAACGAGGTTGTAAAATGGAAGAAAAATGAACTGGACACCAATATACTGATGATCATGTTCCAATACGAGAAGATGCACGGTCAATTGGCAAACAAGCCCGATTACAAGCCGTCGCAAAAATTTTTGGCGATGCAGAAGGAATTGGATAAAGATCAGAAAACCTTGGTGCGCGAAATGCCGACCTATCGCAATTATCTCGTAAACAAGCTTTCAGACGGCTTTCAGCAATTTGCCACAAAAAACACCGATCCGCAAAAGTCAGGAAGCGAGTTGTTCATAGAATACATCAAGCCGATGGATTATCCGCAAGAAGTAAAGGATTATCTGGTTTCTTTTGTAGCCACACAGCTTGATCTGCATCCGCAGGCGGAGAACAAAGACCGTCTGATGAAGGTTTTAGACGAGAACATCAAAGACTCCAAGATCAAGGCAGAACTTCACAAAGTGGCCGACGCCATGTACGGCCTGAAGGTGGGTACGGCTGCACCCGACAGTGAAATGTTGGATGCCGGCGGCAAGAAAGCAACGCTGTCGAGTTTGAAAGGCAAGCCGTCGCTGTTGATATTCTATGCTTCGTGGAATCCTTATATAGCAGAGTCATTGATGCCCGCCATGACAGAAATTACCAAGTTCTACAAGGACGGGATCAACTTCGTCTTTGTAAATTTGGATGATAATGTAGGTCAGTTCCGCAAGACTTCGGCGGCTATGTTGTCGGATTTGCCGGTTAAAAGCTTTTACGCAAAAGGCGGTCTGAATTCTAAAATGGCCAAAGATTATGCGATCTACGGCTTCAAAATGCCGAATTTTGTATTTGTGGATAAAGACGGTAAAATTGCAAGCAAGTCGCTGTTCGGTATCAACGATCCCGAATTCAAGCAAACGCTGGACAAGCTTTCAGGCAAATCGATGACGGCAACCGCACCGCCTGCCGAAAGCGTTCCACCGGTTGCAGAGGCTCCGGCAAAATAAAGCTTGCATCTTAATTCAGTCAGATGAGGAAAAAGAAGAAAAATCTTATTCTTGAGAATATCAGACTCCTTTCCGCCGGTGCGAAAGGAGTTTCTGTTGGTAAGACCGACGACGGCAAAACCGTATTGGTCAGTGGCGCCGTGCCGGGCGATTTGGTCAACGTGCGTGTGCGCAAAGCAAAACAACGTTACTATGAAGCCGAGGCCATCGAAATCTTGGAGGAATCGCCGGACAGAGTAACACCCAAGTGCATCCACTTCGGGGTCTGCGGCGGTTGCAAATGGCAAAATCTCTCTTATGCCAAACAGTTGCAGATAAAGCAGGACGAAGTGGTCAACAACATCCAACGGATCGGCGGTTTCGATGAGTTTGCCACCGTGCCCATCTTAGGCAGCGATCGGCAGTATTTTTATCGGAACAAAATGGAGTTCTCTTTCTCCAACGCTCGTTGGCTTACGGCCGATGAGATATTGTCTGCGGACGAAATCGGCAACCGCGACGCTCTTGGTTTCCACATTCCGGGGCAATGGTCCAAGATTCTCGATCTCAAGGAGTGTTGGCTGCAAGAAGATCCGAGCAATGCCATTCGTCTTGCCGTGCGCAACTTCGCCATCGAAAACGGCTACACTTTCTTCGATGTCAGAAATCAGGAAGGGCTGTTGCGCACCTTGATGTTGAGACAGAACTCTGCCGGCGAGTGGATGGTCATGTTGCAGTTTCACCACGAAAACCAAGCCAAGCGCGAAGCCATTTTGCAAATGCTTGCCGACAATTTTCCACAGATCAAAACCATAGTATACGCCATCAACCCGAAAGGGAACGACAGCATCTACGACCTCGATATCAAAACGTTCAGCGGCGACGGATATCTTTATGAAGAGATGGATGGTCTGAAATTTAAAATCGGTCCGAAATCCTTCTTCCAAACAAATTACCGTCAAGCTTTGGAACTGTACCGAAAGACAATGGAGTTTGCAGGACTGACAGGCGGAGAAGTGGTTTATGACCTGTACACCGGCACGGGAACCATTGCGCAATATGTGGCGCGCAACGCCAAGCAGGTCATCGGCATTGAGGCTGTACCCGAGGCGATAGCCGCTGCCAAGGAACACGCCGTGCTCAATGGCCTGACCAATTGCACTTTTTACTGCGGAGATATGAAAGAAGTGTTTACCGCAGAGTTCCTCGCCACGCATCCCAGGGCCGATGTACTGATAACCGACCCGCCCCGCGACGGCATGCATGCCAAAGTGGTGGAGCAGATCTTACGGTTGGCTCCTGAAAAAATTGTGTATGTTAGCTGCAACTCTGCAACGCAAGCACGAGATTTGGCTCTGTTGAAAGAAGATTATACCTTAGTGAAGATTCTGCCGGTAGACATGTTTCCGCAGACCCACCACGTAGAAAATATTGCCCTGTTGCTTCGCAAATGATTCCGGGACGCTCACATCCATTCGCCATCATGATCGTTCTTCTGACGGCTTTGTTACTCGGTTCGTGCAGCCAAGAAGACGATCTGTGCACCGAGGGCGGCACGCCGCAGATGAAAGTGAAATTCAAAACTACGGCGAATAAATTGATGACCGTGGATACGCTCTATGCGCAGGTGCAGTACGCAGATAAACTGATTACCATTGCCAACGGCAATCCGCGCGTGGACAGCCTTACACTGCCATTGCGGGTAGACGGCAGCGGCTTTACGGATCTTTATTTCAGCACACGGAAAAACGGCCCCAAGTCGACCGTCAAGATGATCTACACCGAGGAAGCGCAATATGTTTCTCCGGGCTGCGGTATAAGAAAACTGTATCACAATCTGCGAGCAGAAATCACCGGAAGCGGACCTGTGGCCGATGTGCAAATCAACCAAAACGACCTGATCAATGAAAACAAGACTCATATTTATCTTGTTTTTAAGCCGTAGCCTGTCCACACTGAGAGGACAGAAAGTTGACACTTTGCAAACGGTTGAGCGTTACCGGCCCAATTCGCTTATTGGCGTAGATCTTCTGCACTTGGGTATGTTGCCGTTTTCCGATCAGAAGCTGATCTCTTTCTCAGCGGATACAGAGTTGCGTCCGCGGCTGCACATTTTAGCAGAAGCGGGCTTGGGTAGCGATAAATATTTGCAACACGGCTACGATGTAGAAGCCAACGGTATTTTCGCGAAAGCAGGTGTCTTGTATATGTTGAGTTACGATGCGCAGAACAGACAAAACGGCTTCTACGGCAGTGGCAAACTGGCAGCATCTTTCTATACACAAGATCTGAATGCTGTGCCCATCCGCGGTTATCACGGCGAAGATCTATATGCCACCTTTCCGTCGTCTTCGCAATCAAGTTATTGGGTTGAAGCTGCGGTGGGCGGTAGAATCCGACTCTTTGATTCATCTTTTTATATCGACGCGCAAGTGATGCCGCGTTACCTTCTTTATACTACAAAGCAGGAAAACATTCGGCCGATGGTCATACCGGGTTTTGGTAAATCTGCCAACAATTTTACCGTAGGTTTCAGCTGGAGTGTCGCCTTCAGGTTTTAATAATCTTTCTCTCGTTGCAATAAGTTTATTTATTGCACGAAAAAATGACGATTTTTATTGTTGTATGTTATGCACTCAATAGCGTATGCGCTGCTGATGGCTGATTTTCAGTGCTGTTCACTGGTTTAATCACACGTATGTCAATATTTTTAGGGTTTGCCATATCGTCAATAAAGTCCATTTCAACCGGATAATTTGTCAATAGAACAAAAAAAATATTATTTTCTGGCCTACTGTAAGCTTACATTGCTATATTTGTGAGGAACAAAATTTAAATCTTATGAAGAAAATTTTTACCTCGTTGCTTGTTGCTGCGGCCATCTCCTTTGCCGGTGCGCAAAGTTATTGGCACCCGACGGCAGCGCAAGGAGTGACTCTGAGGTCTAATGTCAGTGTGTCGAAGTATTACTCACTGAACATCGATGCAATCAAAGCGAAGCTTGCCAATGCTGAACTTTCAAGTAAAGGTGCAAGAGCTGTGGAAATCGAACTGCCTACGCTGGACGGAAAAGTTGAGCGATTCGCCGTTTACAGCCGCCCGGTGGCTGAGCAGTCGCTGGTGCAAAAATATGGTCTGGGATCATACGTAGGCGTAGGGATTGATGACCCGAGCAAGTATCTGCGCTTCAGCCTTACGGGCAACGATTTTCAGTCCATGATTATCAAAAACGGCAAGTATCAGTTTATCGAGCCGCAGAACGAGGCCAAAACCGTTTATGGTGTCTTCGGGAAAGCCATTCCCGGTGGACCAAGGGGCTTTGTTTGCTCAATGGACGAAGACATCTTGAGCAAGGAGCAGATCGACAAGCTGTTCAACTCTTCTCAGCCGAGTTTTGCAAAGAACGATATTACCGCAAAGGCTTCCGACCAAAAAATGAGAACCCTGCGCTTGGCAATATCTGTGACCGGTGAATACACCCAATACTTTGGCGGCGTAGCACAAGCCTTGGCGCAGATCAACGCAACCATGACACGTGTGAACGGCGTCTATGAGAAAGATGCAGCCTTGCACATGATTATGATCGATAAGCCTGAACTCATTTATTCAGATCCGTCCACAGATCCTTATTCACCCGCAAGCCAAGGTGCAGGCGGAGCGTGGAATATGGAATTGCAAAGAACGCTGACGGCTGTGGTGGGTGAAGAAAATTACGATATCGGACACCTTTTCGGTGCGACGGGTGGCGGCGGAAATGCCGGTTGTATCGGTTGCGTCTGCGACAGTCCAAACGTTAACTCCAGCGGTGTGGCCACCAGCAAAGCCAAAGGTTCGGCGTTTACCTCTCCTGCCGACGGCAAGCCGTTCGGTGACAATTTCGATATCGATTATGTAGCACACGAATTCGGTCACCAGCTGGGTGCCAACCACACCTTCTCGATGAACCTGGAGGGTACAGGAGTAAACATGGAGCCGGGTTCCGGATCTACGATTATGGGCTACGCCGGCATTACAGGTGCTACCGATGTACAGCAACACTCCGATCCATATTTCCACACCATCAGCATCTCTCAGATGCAGGCCAACTTGGCCAAAACCACAAAGACTTGTGACGTAGAGACTACTGTGGCCAACCATCCGCCGGTAGTTCCGGCTCTGTTGGACGTGAACATCCCCAAGGGCACAGCCTTTGTGCTGAGCGGTACGGCTACCGACCCTGACGGCGATGTGCTGGAGTATAATTGGGAACAAGTGGACAATGCTGCTACAACCATCAATAAGACCAACTTGGGTAACACCACGTCCGGCGCGGCGTTCAGATCCAAGAACAGCACGGAAACAGGAGTACGCTATTTCCCTGCGCTTAATCTGGTGATGGATGGCAAATTGCGTAGCCCTAATGATTGGGAATCTGTGTCTTCAGTGGCCAGAACCATGAACTTCAGATTGACGGTTCGTGACAATAACCCTGCCGGACCGCAGACACAGTTCGGTACACAACGCGTTATCGTAGGCAACGATGGACCGTTTACAGTAAATACCGCCAAGGCCTACACCAACAGCGCCACACCGATTATGTGGGCGGTAGCCAATACTGACGCGGCGCCGTACAATGTGGCCAACGTAAAGATTGATTATACCACGGATAACGGCTCAACTTGGACAGTGCTTTCTGAGTCTGTGCCGAACAACGGGGTTGCTATGTTGACAATCCCGGGCTCTGCGATCAATCAGAATGCGAAAGTGCGCGTAAGCGCAGTAGGAAATATTTTCTATGCGGTTAGCCCCGTGCTGACTGCTGCTACTGCAGCTCCTTTTGACGGGACGGCACCTAAGCAGATTAAGGTGGACGTAAGTACGCTGACACAGACGGCTGTAACGATAAACTGGGATATGATTGCCAACGCAACCTATGTCGTCCGTTATCGCCCGACTTCAGGCTCCGGTAAAGCAGAGTCCTGGACAACCGTGACCACAGCAGTACCTACGATTACGCTGACAGGCCTCGAGGATGAAACTCAGTACGAGGTGCAGGTGGCAGCCGTTGCAGGCGGCACGCAGACGCCTTTCTCTGATTCCATTTCTTTCAAAACTCTGTCGGTACAGTACTGTACGCTGTTCTCCAGCAACTCGACAGACGAGTGGATCACAAATGTTAAAGTAAACAACATGAGCAGTGATTCAGGTGCGAGCAATTATACCGATTATACGGCTGATCCTGCGCGTATGGTGAAACTGCAAGCCGGTTCTACAGATAATACCATCTCTGTGAAAAAAGCTTGGAAATCTACTCAATACAATGAGGGAGTTACCGCATGGATTGACTTCAACAGAGACGGCGAGTTTACAGAGTCAGAGCGTATTATTTTCAACGGCCCGAATAAGGATAATCCTGTAAGCAATACATTTACTGTACCTGCTGATGCGTACACAGGAGGTAAAACTCTGAAAATGCGTGTGGTGCTCAGATACAATGCGGCGCAAACAAGTGCCTGCGGTACCATCAACTACGGTGAAGTAGAAGATTATGCAGTAACCATCACCGATGACTTGACTACTACAGAAGTAGGAGCTAAGAACAACGGACTGAACGTGTTCCCGAATCCTGCGGTAGATGTACTAAACGTAACCAAAGCTTCTGCAAATGCTTCTTACAGCATCCACAACGCTGAGGGCAGAGTGGTGATGAGCGGCAAACTGGCCGACGGCAAAGTAGGCGTGAGCAAGCTGGCGAAAGGTGTTTACGTAATCTCGGTTGATGATAACGGTCAAATATCCAAGGTGAAGTTTATCAAGAAGTAAACAAATCACTTCATAACAAAGACAAACCCCCGATCAATCGGGGGTTTGCTGTTTTTAATGATAAAAAATCAATCTATTTAATTATCGTTTCTCAGATCGTCGAGCATCCGTAAGGTAGCGGTTCGCAATGACTCCAAATCGGAGTTATTGTAGATCACATAATCGGCGAATTTAATCTTCTCTTTTTCCGGCATCTGCTTCTGCACCACGGTATCTATCTGACGATAGGTTTTTCCGTCGCGGTCCATGGCGCGTTTTATGCGGATGTTGTCCTCTGCCGTTACCAATATACTTTTATAGCAGTTTCTGTCCAGCTTCAATTCAAACAGCAGAGCGGTCTCCTTGAAGATAAAATCTGCAGTTTGCTTACTCTGCCACTCGGCGAAATCCTTTGCAACGGCCGGATGGATGGCGCCGTTGATCTCGGCCAACAATTCATCGTTGTTGAAGACTTTTTCAGACACCAGTTTACGGTTGTAATAACCTTCGGGTGTATAGGCCTCTTCTCCCAAAATGCGGATGATCTCCGATCGCAGTGCCGGGTCTGCGTTTACGATGTCACGCGCACGCTCATCCGAATTGTACACAGGATATCCGGCCTCTTCTATAAAGCCGGCCACCGTGCTTTTCCCTGAGCCGATTCCGCCTGTCAGACCGATTAATTTACTCTCCATAACCTAATAACCGAAGACGTCGTTAAACTTATAGATTTCATCCAACCGCGGACCTTTCTCGGTCATTTTCAGTGTGGCCAATTCGTTATGCGCGTCGTGCTCAAAGAATAACAGATATTCGTTGTCCACCGCTTGTTTCAGAAATTTCTCTTTCTCGCCGAGTGTCAGCAGCGGGCGCGTATCGTATCCCATTACATAAACCAACGGTATGTGTCCGACGGTGGGAATGAGGTCTGCCGCAAAAACTATCGTCTTATCTTGATATTTAATTACAGGCAGCATTTGTTTATCCGTGTGCCCGTCTACAAAGATGATATCCATTTTCAGATCAGGCATAAAACCGAAGTTCCCCGATCTGGGGACGGGCACAAAATCCAGTTGGCCGCTTTTCTGTATCGGGAGAATATTCTCTTTCAAGAAACTCGCTTTCTCGCGAGCATTGGGTTCGGTCGCCCATTTCCAATGATCTTCGTTGCTCCAATACTTTGCATTTTTAAAGGCAGTGCGGTAACCGCTGCGGTCATCGTTCCACTCTACAGAACCACCGCAGTGGTCAAAGTGAAGATGGGTAAGGAAAACATCTGTAATATCGTCTTTTACGAAGCCGTATTTCTTGAGAGATTTATCCAGTGTGGCGTCTCCCCAAAGATCGTAATGGCTGAAAAATTTGTCGATCTGGGCATGCGTTGTCTGTTGATTGAAGACGGAAAGAAATTGATCTTGAT
>RDDY01000044.1 GCA_003852805.1 Chryseobacterium sp. | reverse complement strand
GGCGCCATGCAAAAAATCTTAATAGCGATGGATCGCTTGCTTTGTTGGGCCGCGACCAATATCTATCCTGAAGGGCAGGGGGTGAAGAATGATTTGATCAACTACAAAATCACAGACGAGCCGCTCAAAGTTTTGGCCAACGGCAATGTCAACGGCATCGACCTTCAGCATTTCGATCCCGAAATGGTAAGCCCGGATGCGCAACAGCAATTGAAGAACGAACTGGGTATCACGGAGAATGATTTTGTGTTCATTTTCGTGGGCCGTTTGGTCAGTGACAAAGGCATCAACGAACTCATTTCTGCCTTTTCCGCCCTTACACATCCACCCGTCATTGCGAGCGAAGCGAAGCAATCCCATCTGACACCCAAAACTCAACACTCAAAACTCAACACTCACTCTGCGAGCGAAGCGAAGCAATCCCATCCAAAACTTAACACTCAAAACTCAACGCCCAAAACTCCCAAGCTCCTCCTCGTTGGCCCGTTGGAAACCGACCTCGATCCATTGCGTTCCGAAACTCTTGAGAAGATAGAGAATCATCCCGGCATCATCAGCGTGGGCTTCCAAAGCGATGTGCGTCCTTACTTTGCCATTTCCGATGCTTTGGCTTTTCCAAGTTACCGCGAAGGTTTTCCGAACGTGGTGATGCAGGCGGGATCCATGGGCCTGCCCTCCATCGTTACCGATATCAACGGCTGCAATGAAATTATAGAAGAAGGCAAAAACGGTCTTATCGTACCGGCAAAGGATGAAAACGCTTTAGCGAAAGCAATGGCCCGCCTGATAGAAGATGTCCCATTGTATGATCGATTGCAAAGCAATGCACGAGGAATGATCACAAGCCGTTATGAGCAGCACGTCGTGTGGGAGGCTTTACTGGAAGAGTATCAACGGCTGATTGAAGAACACAAAAACAATAAGTAGTGTACCGAAATGTTTTTAAGCGCCTGATTGATCTGTCAGCAGCCTTTATCGGCCTATTGCTTCTAAGCCCCTTGTTGTTGCTCGTCACGCCGGCGTTATTCCTCGCCAACCAAGGCAAACCCTTTTTCTTCCAAACGCGACCCGGAAAGAATGGCCGGCTCTTCAAAATTGTCAAGTTCAAAACCATGAACGACAAGAAAGATGCTGATGGCAACCTCTTGCCCGATGCCGAAAGGCTCACAGCTGCAGGTCGCTTTGTGCGTAAAACTTCGATCGATGAAATCCCACAGTTGATTAACGTACTCAAAGGCGATATGAGTTTAATTGGCCCACGGCCATTGTTGCCACAGTATCTGCCGCTGTACTTGCCGGAGCAAGCGCGACGCCATGAAGTGCGGCCGGGCATAACCGGCTGGGCGCAGGTCAACGGCCGCAACGCCATCGGTTGGCAGACGAAATTTGAGCTGGACGTTTGGTATGTGGATAACATCAGCTTTTTATTGGACGTTAGAATAATATTGC
>RDDY01000085.1 GCA_003852805.1 Chryseobacterium sp. | reverse complement strand
TTCTTTAATCGGTAGGCTTTGCCCGTTTGGTCCACAAAATAATAATTCTTGCCGTCGTCGGTTACCTCAAAGAGATGCGCGATTTTCCAAGAATAATTTCGCTTAATATCTTCATATTCAAACGGAAGTATCGGCCGATTGTCGCGGTCTACCACACCGAATCTGTCGTTGTTTACGGCAATAATCATCGGTTCATTCTTATCGGCAGAGTTCAGAATATGGATGTACTGGTATTGAGGAGCGATCACCACTTTGGCCAAATCGGGGTTGCCGTCGGCCAGTTTCTTCGCCACGCCGAAGAGCCTTCCTTGCGAAAAAGAAACATACGACGGCGAGTCGAATTCTCGCGTGCAGATGCCCAAATCCTTTGTCTTGTATTGATAAACGCGCTTGCCGTTTCCATCGATTCTGAATGTCTTGCCGTCGGCTTCGGCAGTGGCGAAATCGGCAGTACCGAAACGGCGAGCGGCGGCATTGTCCGAGTTGAGCAAGTTGCAGTCTTCGGCGAAGAGTAGAGCAAGACTGAACGACGGTTGAATTTTTATTTTCCCGTCGCGGTTGACATAACCGTACTTACCGTTCTTTTTTACGGGGATCAGCTTCGCGGCCGGCTGTTCGTTTACCGGGATTGAATCCGTAATTGCTTGATTCTGCACAGCCGAAACTTTGCCGACCAACATGAAAACCAAGGCCAAAACGAGTATACGCTTCATCATTTACAATAGGTTTCTCAGGATAAAGAAAACGATAATGATCATCAAAATCGTATAAATTGCGGTTCGGCCGAAGAGCAGTTTCCGCGCTGCAGGACATTTGCTGCGAACCCTATCACAATTAAACACCAACCCGACCGAAACATATGGAACGGCCGCCACCATCAACGGATTGTAGCGGAAAGCATTTCGCAGATTTCCGTGCAACAGCTCGTGCACGGCGCGCTGCGAGCCGCAACCCGGACAATCCCACCCTGTCAGCGTCTTGAACGGACAGCGCGGGAAGAAGGAAACCGCCGCAGGATCGAACCGATAAAAAACAGCCACCGCAACCGATAGCAGTAAAACAACGGCGATATAACCTGCTATTTTCTTCACCGGCTCATGATTGCCGCGAAGAATGCGGCACCGTAAATCAGCATTATTGCGGCCATTATAAGCACGCCCAAAACCACAGACCAAATGACCATCTGCTTGGCGGTGTGGGAAGCTCGTTCCGCTCCCGCCACGTCGCCTTTGTAGTACAGACCTTCTACCGAGGCCGCGTATACAATACCGATGATGCCCAGAATCTGGCAGCAAAAAACGGTGACAAGAACGGACTCTATCAACCAGCTTTTCGGAGGAACACCGGGAGATTGATTAGGTCGATCGGCTTGCGGTTCGATAATTTCCATAAAAAATGTATTACTGCGTAAAAATAACCATTCCGGCCGGAAGATTGCCGCGGTATTTTATAACCAATCTAAACACGGCGCAGCGGCAAGCGCCGGAAATTTCTTAAATTTGACGTTTATTACTTGCAACCTCAGATAAAATCTTTACTATGACATTTGATCTGGATATGATTAAAAATGTTTACTCTGACTTTGAAAGGAGAGTGAACACCGCAAGAGAGTTTATGGGCAGGCCGTTGACCTACTCCGAGAAAATTCTCTGTGCACACTTGGCCCACAGCCAAGAGCGCGAATCTTTCAAGCGCGGCGAATCTTACGTAGACTTTGCTCCGGACCGCGTAGCCATGCAGGATGCCACCGCACAGATGGCACTGCTGCAATTCATGCAGGCGGGCAAAACCAAAGTGGCCGTTCCGTCCACAGTGCACGCAGACCACCTGATTCAGGCCCGAGTGGGCGCAGACAAAGACCTTCAGGAAGCAGAGAACAAGAACAATGAAGTATATCAATTCTTGCAATCGGTTTCCAACAAATACGGCATCGGTTTCTGGAAACCCGGCGCAGGGATCATTCACCAAGTGGTGTTGGAGAACTACGCTTTCCCGGGCGGAATGATGATCGGTACCGACTCTCACACACCCAATGCGGGCGGTCTGGGTATGGTAGCCATCGGCGTCGGCGGCGCAGATGCGGTAGACGTGATGGCGGGCATGCCGTGGGAATTGAAGTTCCCGAAAATGATCGGCGTCAAGCTTACGGGCAAACTCAGCGGCTGGTGCGCACCGAAAGACATCATTCTGAAAGTGGCGGGAATCCTTACCGTAAAAGGCGGAACGGGAGCCATTGTAGAATACTTTGGCGAAGGTGCAGAATCTCTGTCTTGTACAGGTAAAGGCACCATCTGCAACATGGGCGCCGAGGTGGGCGCAACCACTTCGATCTTTGCCTACGACGAGAACATGGCGAAGTACCTGCGCGCAACCGGCCGTGCCGATGTTGTGGAAGCGGCAGAAGCCGTCAAGCATGAACTGCGTGCCGATAAAGAAGTTTACGAAAATCCTGAAAACTATTACGACCAAGTAATCGAGATCAACCTGGATGAATTGGAGCCTTATCTGAACGGACCGTTTACGCCGGATTTGGCAACGCCGATTTCCAAGATGAGAGAGACCGCCGTGAAAAACGAGTGGCCTACCAAGATTGAAGTCGGCTTGATCGGTTCTTGCACCAACTCTTCTTACGAAGATATCTCCAGAGCGGCATCGGTAGCCAAACAGGCAAGCGATAAAAACTTGGAAGTGAAAGCCGAATATACCATTACCCCGGGATCTGAGCAGGTGCGATTCACCGTTGAGCGTGACGGCTTCATCGATACGTTCGAGCAGATCGGCGGGCGCGTGTTTGCGAACGCTTGCGGACCGTGCATCGGTCAATGGGCGCGTGAAGGTGCCGAGAAACAAGAGATCAACACCATTGTCCACTCGTTCAACCGTAACTTCTCCAAGCGTGCAGATGGCAACCCGAACACTTACGCTTTTGTCGGTTCCCCCGAACTGGTAACGGCGCTGGCCATTGCCGGAGATTTGACTTTCGACCCGAGAAAGGACAAACTGATCAACCGCAACGGTGAAGAGGTTATGCTGGACGAACCTACGGGCGAAGACCTGCCGACCAAAGGCTTCGATGTTGATGATCCGGGCTATGTGGCTCCGGCAATTGACGGCAGCAATGTTGAAGTTATCGTATCGCCGACATCGGACCGTTTGGAACTGTTGGAGACTTTCCCGGCTTGGGACGGAACCAATCCTACGGGCGTAAAGCTCCTGATCAAAGCGTACGGCAAATGTACCACAGACCACATCTCCATGGCAGGCCCTTGGCTCAGATACCGCGGTCACTTGGACAACATTTCCAACAACACCCTTATCGGTGCGGTAAACGCTTTCAATATGGAAACCAACCATGTGAAAAACGAGATCACAGGTGAATACATGGAAGTTCCGGCCTCTGCAAGAGCTTATAAAGCGGCCGGCGTGAAGACCATTGTGGTGGGCGACAACAACTACGGCGAGGGTTCTTCCAGAGAGCATGCCGCCATGCAGCCGCGCCACTTGGGCGTACTTGCGGTTTTGGTGAAGTCTTTCGCTCGTATCCACGAGACCAACCTCAAGAAACAAGGTATGCTGGCACTGACTTTTGCAGACGAAGCCGACTATGACAAAATCCAAGAGGACGATACATTCAACTTCTTGGATCTCGACCGGTTCGCTCCGGGCCAGCAGATCACCATCGAAGTGGTACATGTAGACGGCAGCAAAGATGTAATCAAGGCAAACCATACATACAACGCCGGACAGATTGCTTGGTTCAAGGCGGGCTCTGCGCTCAACCTTATCAAGCTTCAGGAAAAGAGCAACTAAACTTTGCCTTATACTACGAAAGCCTCACTTAACGGTGGGGCTTTTTTTGTGTTAAATAATCATAACGGATGTAACATTCGGCACACTTCATTGTCTTACCTGTGAAGCAATGTAAAGAATGAAAAAACAGCTATTGTCTATACTGCTGGCGGCGGCAGGAATGGTAGCCCACGCGCAACAAACACCGAAAGCCGGCGAGAAAGAAATATCCGAGGTAACCATTACCAAACGGAAAAAAGCGGTGGAACAGAAAGCGGACCGCACGATTTTCGATTTTTCCGAACAGCCGCAGCTGAACACCGGCAGCGCCTTGGAAGGGATAAAACAACTGCCCGGAATGGTGATAACCGATATTGCCGGAATGATGTATCAAGGAAAACCCTTGGCCGTCTACATGGACGGAAGACCGCTGAACATCAGCTCGAACGAACTGAATTCTTTCCTCGAAGGAATGCCTGCCAACTCGATAGAACGGATAGAGGTCATCACCCAACCCGGAGCGGAGTTTCCGGCTACTTCGGGCGGCGCTATTTTAAATATCATCACTTCCAAGAATGCGCGTAATTACCTGTCGGCCACTTATTCAGGCAACTATTCGTTCAGCAATTACGACAAGTTCCGAAGCCGTACGAACAACTCGATCAACCTGAACGCCCGCAACAAATGGTTCGGCTGGCAATTCAGCGGCGGTCAAAACTACCGCGAAGGTTTTCAGGACGCGAATATCGATGATTTGACCTTCACCAACACCGACCGTATTTCGCGCGGCTACTTTGCGAAAGGCGCCGTAACCGTGGACATCGCCAACGACCGATTGTTGCTGAATTACGACCTGTACCGCAACAACAACCATAGCTATACGCAAAGTGAAGGTTTGGCTTTCGGCACGCATTACAACACCGAGGACTTGGGCCATAATCTGAACAACCGTGACGAAGCGGTATTGACGTATCAAAAACGCTTCAGCGACCCGGCCAAGAAGTTGGACATGAAAGCTGCATTCACACATTCCACCAGTGATTTCAGCCAAGAGAATCTGCTGTTGGGAGCCAATGTACTCCGGAACGACTCCGACATGAAGGTGAGTCGCTTCAACATCGATTACTCTCAGCCGATAAAGCTCTTGGACGAAGGCAAAATAAGCTTCGGGGGATTGTATGAGCGCCAAGGCTTCGAAACATCGAGCAAGCAGATTGCAAACAACTTGGATTACAACAGGCAGACAGCAGCCACCTATTTGGAACTTCAGGCTAAATTGGACAAGTTTGATTTTATTCTGGGAACGCGCGCAGAAGATTACGACATCTACGGAACCACAAAATATTTTAAAGACGGCGCGGTGAAGCAGGAAGAACTGATTCCGTTCAACAAATTTAAATTTTTCCCCAACGCCACCGTGCAGTACAACTTCATGCGTCAGGTTTATTTCGCGCTGAACTACAATAAGAAAATCAGCCTGCCGAGTATCTCTGCGCTGAACCCGAACAACAACACCTACACCAACCCCAACTCTACCATGGTGGGGAACCCCGACCTGCAGCCTACCATCTTTGACAATTATGAGGCGAAGCTGTCGCTGTTTGATTATGCGTTCATCGGCTACAACGTAAATGTGGCGAAGAATCAGGTGGCACAGATTGTCACGCGCGAAGGAGATGTCATCAGCAACCGACAGATGAATATTGCTGAGATGAAAATTCATAACTTCAATGTCGGGCTGCCGATACCGTTCATGGTATTTACCAAGCCGTTGAAAGAAATCATGAATTTCAATTTCAACCCCGACAAAATCAACTTTGTGTATCTGTACGCGGGCTACCAAAAACACTCGATTCCCGACTTGGACACGAAAGGCTTTTGGCTGTTCAACATCATGTCGCAGATTATATTGCCTGCCGATATTCGCCTGACCGCCAACTATTTCTATCTGCAGCCCAAAGGAAACTTCTACTATTTTATTCCCGAGAAACCCATCGGGAATACGGTAAACCTTACGCTGGCCAAGAAATTCATGAAAGATCGCCTGACCGTATCGGCTTTTGCCAATGACATCTTCAACGGTCAGAATATGGCTTTCCGCTCGGTGGCTTCTACCCCGAATGTTTATCTGTCAAACAATTTCGATTCGCGCAACTTCGGCATCTCGGTTAACTATAAAATCCCGACGAGAAACAAGTTGGCAAAAGAAGATCCGAATCTGCTGAACCAACAGAAGCAGGAAAACAATACAGGAGGACTGCCGCAGACTCCGCAGTAGTTAAGCTTCCGCAGCTTTCCAAACCGCGTCGTTCTTAGGAACCGGCGCGGTTATTTTTATGGTTTCTTTGGTTACGGGATGAATGAATTCCAACCTGCGAGCGTGGAGGCTGATGCCGCCGTCAGGATTGGAACGCGGCGCGCCGTATTTCAAGTCGCCTTTTATCGGCACGCCTATCTTGGACAGCTGCGCCCGTATCTGGTGGTGTCTGCCGGTTTCCAAATCCACTTCCAAAAGTTGGTAATTCTCCAATGTTTTGATCACCCCGTAAGACAGTTTCGCTTCTTTGGCGCCGTCGGTCGGCCGAGGGAAAACAATCGCTTTGTTGGTCTTTTCATTCTTCTTCAGGTAATGAACAAGTCGTCCTGTCTGCGGGATATCCTCTTTTGGAACCAAAGCCCAGTAAGTTTTCCTGATTTCTCGGTTCTTCACCATTTGGGTAAGGCGAGACAACGCTTTGGATGTCTTGGCGTAAATAACCAAGCCCGAAGTGGGCCTGTCGATACGGTGAACCAAGCCCAAGAAAACATTTCCCGGTTTACGGTCTCGTTCTTTGATGAAAGCCTTTATACCGTCGAGCAAAGATTCGTCTCCGGTTTTGTCGCCTTGCACCAGTTGGCCGCACTTTTTGTTGACGACCAGAAGATGATTGTCCTCGTAAACAATTTGGTCGGCATTCATAATTACCGCGGCATAGGTCGACGGCCGACAAAGGAAAGAATCACACCCACGAGCAGCCCCAAGGTTTTGACGGCGACTGCCGGAGAAGCGGGCGGAATAAAAGCACCGATGATGCAGGCAGCCGCAGCGGCATACATTCCGTAGGTGAACTTGCGGCTTTTAAGAAACGGCGCCTGCAATATGAAGCTGAAACCCAGCAATACATAAAACAATTGACTGCCGATAAGGTAGTTCATCTCAGGAGAAAAAGGCTGCAACCAACCGATCAAGATGCAGATAAGTGCCGCAATTGACAGAATCCCCTGCAAAACACGCGTATCTCTCATTTAGTAACTTTCTTTTTGGTTCGGGAAATCTGCCGCGCGTACGTCGTTCACATATTGCGCCACAGCACCGGTAATTTCGTCGTAAAGCTCCAAATATCGACGGAGGAACTTGGGCGAGAATCCTTTGTTCATGCCCACCATATCATGGAAAACCAACACTTGCCCGTCGCAATCGGGACCCGCACCGATACCGATGGTCGGTATGTCGATGCTTTCCGTCACTTGTTTTGCCAGCGCCGCCGGAATCTTTTCGAGCACAACCGCAAAACAACCCAGCTCTTCTAACAGCCGAGCGTCGGCAATCAGCTTCTCTGCCTCGGCTTCTTCCTTGGCACGGACTTTATAGGTTCCGAATTGATAAATGCTCTGCGGCGTCAGTCCCAAGTGCCCCATCACGGGAATCCCGGCGTTGACAATGCGCAAAATGGAATCGCGGATTTCTTCTCCGCCTTCCAATTTTATGGCGTGCGCACCGGATTCTTTCATAATTCGCACGGCAGAATCCAGCGCCTTCTGCGGATCGCTCTGATAAGAACCGAACGGCAGATCTACAATGACCAAAGCGCGCTCTACACCGCGCACTACACACTGGGCGTGGTAGATCATTTGGTCAAGCGTAATGGGCAAGGTGGTCTCGTGTCCGGCCATCACATTGGATGCCGAGTCGCCTACCAAGATGGCATCTACCCCGCCCGCATCTACCATTTTGGCTGTGGTAAAATCATAGGCGGTAAGCATGGATATTTTCTCGCTGTCGAATTTCATTTTCCGCAGCGTTTCGGTCGTTATTCTTTTGAGTTCGTTGTGTACTGACATAGAATGCTTTGGAAGTTAGGGATGGACGTGGCCGAGTTTCCTCAGTTTGTCGTGATCGAGGATCTTGATGTTGCGCCCGTCAACGGCAATGATATCATCGTGCCTGAACTCTGAGATCAACCGAATGGCGCTTTCCGTAGCGGTACCGATAAGGTTGGCAATTTCCTCGCGCGTGAGTGATATTTTTATGAAGCCCTCGGGGTCGGTGCCCAATTTCGTTTCCAGATGCAAGAGCATTTCAGCCAAGCGCTCGCGTACGGTTTTCTGTGCCAAGAAAGTTACCGTATTGGACGACTCGCCAAGCTCGTAAGCTATCTTCTGGAGCATGGCATAGGACAAGCGCGAATCTGCTTCAAGCAATTGGTTGAAGATATCGGCCGGCAGAAAAGTAACTTCCACATCCGTCATGGCTTGAGCTGTGGCACCGAATTCTTCTTCGCACAAGATCGATCGGTAACCGATCAGATCGCCTTCTGTGTAAAAACGCAGTATTTGTTCTTTTTTGTAAATGCCCGATTTGAAAAGCTTGGCGGTTCCTTTTTCCATGAAGTAAACCCCCTTGGGCAGTGAGCCTTCCTCTATGATGGTTCGGCCCTTGGCGTATGTCAGAACCTTCTTTGCCGAGAGGTATTTTTCAAAGTCTTCCGGGCTGAGATGCTCGCGGAAAGATTTTTCATTAAAAACTTTGAGAAAGTTATTTTCAATTCTCTGCTGTTTGGTCATTGCTTATCCGTAAGATGATAATTATCAGACAAATTTAGCCTAATATAACCGCAATCCAAAAAGTTTCTCGCTAATTTTGCGTGTTAAACCAAAGCTAAGATGACTGAAAACTGTTTCCATTGCGGTCAGGCGACTGACAGGGAAAGAGTTGCCTTTGACAATAAAATCTTCTGCTGTCAAGGTTGTAAATCGGTTTATGAAATACTGAATATCAACCAACTGTCAGACTTTTATAACTTCAACCGCAATGCGGGCGTTCGCCCATCGGATGACATCCACCATTTTGATTATTTGGATACGCCCGAAATCTTTGAACGCATCACCGATTTCTCCGAAGGCGACCTGAGCCTGGTAACCTTTAAAATACCCGTAATCCATTGCAGCTCTTGCATATGGCTCTTGGAAAGCCTGCAGACGCTGAATCCGAATATCAAATATTCCACCGTCAATTTCACCCGCAAGACGGTACAGATCTCTTTCAACCACAAAGAACTGCCGCTGAGTGCGCTGGCCTCTTTCCTGACCGGATTGGGTTACAGACCCGTAATCAGCTTGGAAACGGCGGACCAAAAAGAGGAAAGAACCGATCGGGGCTTGTTGCTCCGTGTGGCCGTGGCAGGTTTTGCTTTCGGCAACGGAATGTTTCTTACCTTCCCCGAATACTGGCAGCATTGGGGCGGCGACGATGTGTGGCTGGATACCTACAAGCCGCTTTTCCGGTGGATCTTATTTTTGTTCTCACTGCCCGTGGTGCTTTACAGCGCGCAGCCGTACTACAAGGGTGCATGGCACGGCCTGAAAAACGGACGCATTGTGATAGAAGTACCTATGGTACTGGGGATCTTGGTGCTATTCTTCCGCAGCGTTTATGAGGTTGCCACAGATT
>RDDY01000144.1 GCA_003852805.1 Chryseobacterium sp. | reverse complement strand
TCGTGCGTGCCGCGGCCGGTAGCGCCCATAAAGCCCGTGGCATGGGAATCGTCCACCATAACAATTGCGTCATACTTTTCGGCCAGGTCGCAGATGCCTTTCAGGTTGGCCACATTGCCGTCCATCGAGAACACGCCGTCGGTTACTATAATCCGAAAACGGTGGTTTTTCTCGGCAGCGGCTTTCAACTGCGTTTCCAGATCCTGCATATCGTTGTTCTTGTAACGGTAGCGTGCCGCCTTGCACAGCCTGACGCCGTCGATAATGGATGCATGGTTCAGTTCGTCTGAAATAATCGCATCTTCGTCGGTAAACAAAGGCTCGAAAACGCCGCCGTTTGCATCAAAACACGCAGCGTAAAGAATGGTATCTTCCAAACCCAAAAACTTTGAAACCTTCTCCTCCAATTCTTTATGGATGTCCTGCGTTCCGCAAATAAACCGTACAGAAGACATTCCGTAGCCGCGCTTGTCCAGGGTTTCTTTCGAGGCATTGATGATCTCCGGATCGTCTGACAGACCCAAGTAGTTGTTTGCACAGAAGTTCAGCAGTTTCTTGCCGTTTACCTCAATCTCTGCGGCTTGCGGGCTTGTAATGACGCGCTCTCTTTTATAGAGACCATCGTTTTCTATCTGCTGTAACTCGTTTTGTAAATGTTTAATAAAATTCTCGCTGATCATTCGTTCGGATTTTAGAAAGGCTAATGTACGAAAAAAGCCTTCGGGATGGAAGGCTTCGCTGTTTACTGTTTGATGAACTTATGGTTGAAATCGGCCGATTTCAAGAAATAAATCCCGCGTGGCAAATTGGAAACATCGACGGAATTGTTGGCCGTATTGACCTTCATCGTCTTCAGAAGTTTGCCGTCCGTACTTATAATGGAAACGGTATCGCCCGATAGTTTTCCTGCAATGAACAGCTTATCTTTTACCGGATTCGGGTAAATGCTTGTTTCGGTATTTGCGGTTTCTGTTACGCTCAGCGCATTGTCTACGGCCACCGTTCCGCCGCGCGTCAGAATCTGACGTTCCGGATTGAATTCTACGGACGAAACCGTAAACGGCACCGCTTCCATCGCGAAGAGTTGATTCTGTTCGGTATTGTCCAAGACAATATCTTTTATTTGTCCGTTAGTTCCTTTCAAACGAATCGGCAACAGCAATTCAAAGAAATTGACAGAATTGTGGCTCTGAGTCTGCCCGACCTTGAACGCCAACGATCCATCGGCCAACTGTTTCCAGCGTATATTATAGACGGGGTAACCTTGGCCGTAGATCCAATCGTTGAAAAACTCGGTCAGATCCTTGCCAGCCACAGCTTCCATGTGCGCTTTCAGCTGTGCCGTACTTGCATAACCGTAAGCCAGCGCCGGGTCTGACATATAGTTTTTCAATGCTTGATAGAATGCTTCGTCGCCCAAAATCCAACGAAGCATCCGCACCACATAACCGCCTTTGGAATAGCTGAGCCTTCCGCTGAAGACCGCACCGTCGTTGCCGAGGTTGACGTCGGACACGTAGACGCTGCCGCCCGATGCCGAGGTTATGTAACTGATTTCGTCGGCCAGATAGTTTTGGAATTGTGCGGCTGTCATAAGCAGCTTCTCATTGACCAAATGTTCTCCGAAAGTTGCGAAACCCTCGTTCAGCCAAATGTCGTTCCAAGTGCTGCACGTGATTTTATCGCCAAACCATTGGTGCGCCAGTTCATGTGCAATGATGCCTTTGCCCCAGCTCCCCATAAAACTCATGGTGGCGTGCTCCATTCCGCCGCCGAAACCAAATTCTGCATGACCGTATTTTTCATCGCGGTACGGATACGGGCCGAATTTATCCTCAAACAATGCCATAGCCTGCTTCGTCCAATTAATGTTGGCTTTAACGGCGCTGTTGTTATTGGAGGACGGATACAGATAATTCAGGTACGGAAACTCCGGTCCGGGCGCGCCTATTGTCTCGGTAGTAACCGCGTAATTGGTGATTCCGACGGCAAAAAGATAAGCTGCAATCGGGTAATTGGTTTGCCAGTATGTAAGTTTCTTGCCGCCGGGCAATGCCGTTTCGGACATCAGTTTTCCGTTGGAAGCCACTTTGTATTGCGACGGTGAGGTAATCTTGATGTCGAGCTTATCAATTTTGTCGTTCATGCTCTGCTTCGTCGGCCACCAATCGCGCGCACCGTAAGGCTCAGACAGAGTATACAACAGAGGAGTTCCGCCTTGCGAAGATGTTTTAAAAGCTCCGTTGGCCGTTGGCGGTGCACCCGCATATTTTATGGACAGTGAATCTATGCTGCCCGCAGCCAAAGTCTGCGTCAAATTGATCTTCAACTCATCCGTCGACAATTGTTGGAAACCGATATTTTGTCCGCGAAACTTGACTTCTGAAACCGTAAGTTGTTTAGACAGATCAAAGTAGATATTGCTCATTTCCTGCATCGCTTTGAAATGAGCGGTCACCGTTCCGCCAACTCTATAAACGGCCGGGTCCAAATCCAATTCAAGTCTTTGGTAAAGCAGATCGTAGTTCAGCGTATTCGGGTTGACATTGTAGCCCGAAATCTTGCCGTAATGTTCCTTCTCGTTTTCAATCAGTCGGCTTCTTTCCAAATCACCGACGCGTTGAGCGGTCATTTGTGCGGTTATGGCCAGCAGTAAAACAGTGGAATATATTTTCCTCATATAATATTTTAAATGTTCTCAAATATAAAAAAAAGCTTCACCCTTGGGCAAAGCTTTGTAACATTTCACAGGTCCAGCACCGGACTCAGCAATTCTTCCATCCGTTTCTTCACCTGGTCCACAGAACCGTTGTAACCGTTGATCAACAATGAGAAAGTAAGCGTCCTCCCGGAGTTTGTGTTGATGTAACCGGCCAGTGTCTTCACGCGATTCAGCGTTCCGGTCTTGGCAAAGATTCTGCCGTTTGCGTCACTGTAATTGAACATTCGCTTCAGCGTCCCCGTCTGTCCCGCAATGGGCAGCGAAGTGAGGAAACTGTTGTAATACGGCTGTTTCATGATGTCTGCCAAGAAGCGTACCTGAGAGTAAGCCGTTACAAAGTTTGACCGCGAAAGGCCGCTGCCATCGGAATAGCTCAGACCCGTAAAATCATAGCCTCTCTCAGACAAATGTTCGGTCACCGTACTGCGCCCCGAAAGCGCTGTGTGGTCTCCGGTGGCCAAATAGCCCACGCTGTGCAATAGCGCCTCTGCAAATGCATTGCTGCTGGTTTGATTGGTGAAATAAATAATGTCTTCCAAACACGGTGATTCTTCGCGCGCCAAATAATTGCGGATTCCGGGTTCGGCATCAATTGGCCGTGCCACTACTTTTCCGGCCACGCTTACTCCGCTTTTTACCAGTGATGTGCGCAGGCTGTTGGCCAAGTAGTACGGTGCATCCGGCAGTTTTACCGACACGCTTCCGGCTCCGTCAAAAGAATCTGCCGTTGCCTGCTTGCCCGTGTACGGCGAAATGTAGAAGTAACGCTTCCCGTCGTTGAGCAGATTGCGCGCCTTTACAACCAGACGCTCCTTTGTAGGGTCAATGTTTTGTGTGCTGCCGGCGGGCAGGAAATAATTGTTGTGCTCCAACCAAACGATGTTCGGCGGCAACACAATGTTGTCTGATTTGAAGATGCCGTTTTGAATGATGATATCACCGCTAACTTTACGTATCCCCGCTTCTTTAATTGCATCTCTAAACTTTGAGACAATCGCCCAATAAGAAGACGCTCCGCCCGCGGCTTTGCCCAAGGTCGGATCTCCGCTGCCTACAATATATAAGTTGCCGTTAAGCGTTCCGTCCTCGCCAACTTCTCCCGAATATTCCAACTGCGTGTTCCAGCGATAATCAGGACCCAGCATGGCGTAAGCCGTTTCCGTGGTCAGCAATTTTGTTGTGGAAGCGGGCAGTAAAGGAGTGCGGTCATTGTACGAGAGAATCTCTCGGTTGGTAACGGGATCGTAGAGGCTAAAACTCCAACTGGCGTTGCGCAGTATAGGATCGGCTTGCAAACGGTTGATCTCGATTTCAAGGAGATCCTTCGCCGTTAATTCTACATGAGCCTCCGTCCGGCTCGGATCTTGCAATTCGTAGTGCTGTGGTAATTGCGCGGGTATGGAAGTTTGCGCAATAAAAAGCGAGGAAACGAGCACGAGATTCGCACCCAGGAATTTACTTATTCTATGCATTCAAAAAAATAATATGTTCGGCGGAAAAGTTCATCTTCTCCGCTGAAGATGAGTATTTTATTTACTGCGTAAAAATAGAAATTATTGAATGCGAGAAATGTTAAAGAAAACTTTTAGCCTTGTTAAAAATGTTAAAAACAGTTAAAAGTCGACAATCAACTCAAGCTTCACACTTTGATAAGCGGTAATTGCGCGGAACTCTTCTTCCGCCTTGCCGACCAATTCTTTAAATAACTGCCCTTGTTTTCCTTTCGGCAGTTTCAATAATATTTGATATTGATAGAGATTGTTTACGCGCGCCAGCGGGGCTTTTTCGGGACCCAAGATGCATTCTTCCGGCAAATATTTGCGCAGCACCGAGCCCATGAACTGTGCGGCACGACTTGTCTTCCCTTCTTTGCGGTGACGGATTTCTATCATCAAAGTGCGGACAAACGGCGGATATAAGAATTTCTTGCGTTCATCCAGAAGATAACCATAAATACGGCCGGAATCGTCGCCCAGGAATTGGAAAACCGCATGTGACGGATCGTAGGTCTGAACCATCATTTTTCCGTCCCCCGACTTTCTCCCGGCGCGGCCGCCTACCTGCATCAGCAACTGCCAAGCGCGCTCGTCGGCTCTGTAATCCGAGACGTGAAGCAGAGAATCGGCGCGCGGCACAGCGACCAAATCTACGCGATCAAAATCCAAGCCTTTGGCAATCATCTGTGTGCCTACAATAATGTCGGTTTCGCCGTTTTCGATCTTCTCGTACAATTTCTCGTAAGCAAAGCGTCCCCGCATACTGTCGGCATCCATTCGGTCGATTACTGCATTGGGGAAAAGGCTCCGTAGCTCCTCCTCTATTTGCTGGATGCCCACGCCCTTCGTTGTTAGATTTTCCGAATGGCAAGCCGAGCATTGCTGCGGTTTTGCGGCGCGGTGGCCACAGTAATGACATTTCAACTCGTTGGTAGATTTGTGGTACGTCATCACCACATCACAATTGGAGCAGAAAGTCGCGTGGCCGCAGCTTTCACATTCCAAAACATTTGCATAACCCCGGCGATTGTGAAGTACGATAATCTGACGTTGCTTTTCCAGTTCGGCATTTATCGTATCGATAAGCTTTTGGCTGAAACTGCCGGTCGTCAATTTCAGACTTTGTTCCTCTTTGAAATTGATGAGTTCTATTTGCGGAAATTTTGCTTTGCCGTAACGCTCGGCAATTTTTGCCCACCCCAGCTTCTCGGTTTGAACCGCGCGGACACTTTCCACAGCCGGCGTTGCACTGCCCAACAATGCGTGACCGCCGTAGATACGGCTGAGCATTACGGCAGCATCCCGCGCATGAAAATAAGGTCTGAAATGCGTCTGTCGGTAAGAGTTGTCGTGTTCCTCGTCTATTACAATAAGGTCGAGCTTTTGATACGGCAGGAAAAGAGCAGTTCGAGTCCCGATGATGATTTTCAGTTGATCCGACAGAACTTTACGCCAAATTTCCACGCGCTCAAAATCGCTCATTTTTGCGTGGTAAAAGCCCAAGGTTGTTCCATACTTTTTTTCGAGTCGACCGATAATCTGTTTGGTGACGCCGATTTCAGGGAGCAAGTAAAGAACCGTTCCGCCGCTCTCAACAACCTTTTCAATCTCCGCCGCATAAACATGCGTCTTGCCCGATGCAGTCGGGCCTTGCAGAAGCGCCGCTTGGTAAATCCCAAACGCGGTTTCCAGTTCGCGCAGCGCAGTTTCTTGCGCATCGGTCAATGTTTCGAGCTGCTCTTTTTCGCCTTCGTAAAGTTCTAAGTGTTCTTTCTTTTTGACCACTTCTACCAAGTACCCCTTGTTGACCAACGAACGAATCTGCGCCGAACTGAAGTTTTTGGCTATGTCCGATTTTTTAATCGACTGTTCGCCCGAAGAACTTGCGGCCAGCATAGCCAAGAAAAGCTCTTTTTGCCGCGGCGATCTGTTTAAATCTTGCAACACTGCCTGAACAGAGATGTCTGTGCCGATATGTTCACTGATTCGCAGATAGACAATTTCGCGTGCACGGTATTTCTCGGCAATCTTTTCGTCGATGATGATATAGCGCCGGTCGATTAATTCCGACAGTGTCCTGAAAATTTCCTTCTTCGGTATAAAAGCCTCCAGTTCTTTCAGGCTCAACAGCTGCCGAACTTCCAAAGCCTGCATCAGCATCAGCTCGTTGGCCTCCAGATTCCCCTCATCAATTGCGGTATCGGGATGTCGGCGGATGTAGGTTTCGCTCTCCAACTTCAACGAAGACGGAAATGCAAATCTGTAAATTTCGCCCTCATTGCTCAGATAATACTCGCTCAACCATTGCCAAAACTGCAACTGCTGCAAAGGCATGATCGGGAAATCATCCAACAGCGCAACAATTTCTTTCGGTCGAATAGCCTCGGGCGCCACATCATGCACTTCGGCCACAATGCCCGTGTACAGTTTACGCCCGCCGAATTGCACAACGGCCCTCATCCCCGCAGATATGCGCTCAGCCAGAACCTCAGGCACTCTGTATGTGTAAGTGCCCGGTATGTTCAGCGGTAAAATAATCTGCGCAAACTGCAATGTACGGTTGTTTATCTGTTGTTCTTTCTCCGTTCCAACTCTTTTTTTATCAAGCCCAATTCCCGTCCGGTTTGCCCGGCAACCGATGTGTTTTCCTGTGCGCGCCTGGTCAGATAAGGAACCACGTCTTTCACAGGACCATAAGGAAGGTACTTGGCTACGTTGTATTTCTGGTTGGCCAGATAGAATGTGATGTTGTCTGACATACCGTACAGTTGACCGAAGGATATATGCTTGTCATCGTTGGACAAACCTGCGCTGCGCATTTTATCCATAACCAATTCTGTACTTTTTTCGTTATGCGTGCCAAAGAAAGCAGATATGCGGTCCAAATGCTGCATGATGAAATCAATGGCTGCATTGTAATTGTTGTCTGTCGCTTGCTTTGTCGGCTGTATCGGGTCCGGGTAACCTATCTCTGCGGCTCGTTCGCGCTCCTTTTCCATGTAAGCGCCGCGTACTATTTTGTAACCGATGAAATAACCGCGCTCTTTCGCGCGCCCGAGGTTTTCTTCCATATATTCCAATCGGTGCGTGCGATACATTTGAATTGTATTCCACACGATGGCTTTATCGCGGTTGTACTTTTCCATCATCTGTTCTACCAGCGCATCGGCGGCGCCCTGCATCCAGCTTTCCTCGGCATCTACCATCACGCGGATGTCTTTCTCGTGGCAAAGCTTGCAGACAGAATCAAAACGGTTGATAACGCGCTGCCACTCTTCCTTTTGGCTGGTCGTCAATTCTACTCCCTTTCCTACCTCATCGTAAATTTCTATGCGACCGAAAGCTGTCGGTTTGAAAACCACAAACGGAATGGCAGGATTGCCGGCGGAAAAGCGTACGATATCCAAGATTTCTTGACATACGCTATCAAAGGTCTTCTCGTTCTGCTGTCCCTCCACCGAGTAATCGAAGATGCTGCCAACGCCTCTTTTATATAGTGTGTTGACAACCTTCATACTTTCTTCGCGGGTTTCGCCGCCCACAAACTGGTCGAAGAGCGTCTTGCGTACGATGCCCGTGACGAACGGGAAGTTATTCTTGACAGTGAAATTCAGCGCGGAAACGCCTAAATTGGTTAGCGTTGGATTTTCGATCATCTTGAACATCCAATAAGCTTTTTGCAGCTGAGCGGTGGTTTTGTCCGCGAAGGCAATCTCGGTATTGTCGAATGGATTCATATCTATTATTAACAGCACAAATTTAATCAATATTAAGACGATATTGTCCGATGCGCCGGCGCAATTTTATTTGATACTTTTGCGTGTAAAATCACGGTTTTATGATTACTTTTTCCGACGGCAGCTTCGCACCGATCAACGATTATCTGCAAAGAAAGAAACCCACCAAGATCTTCTTCTTGGTGGACGAGAATACGCACAGCAGCTGCCTTCCGGTTCTATTGCCCGAACTGGTCACCGAAGTTCCATACGAGATATTGGAAATTTCTGCCGGTGAGGAAATGAAAACTTTGGAAACGACAGCACAACTGTGGGAAATACTCTCGGAGTTTGGGGCAGATCGGCATTCGCTGTTGATCAACTTGGGCGGCGGCGTGGTTTCCGACCTCGGCGGGTTTATCGCTTCCACCTTTAAAAGGGGTTTTCCGTTTATCAATATCCCGACAAGCCTTCTGGGAATGGTAGATGCGTCCATCGGCGGAAAAACAGGCGTCGATCTTAATTTTTACAAGAACCTCATCGGGACCTTTGCCCTGCCCGAACAGATATGCCTTTATCCGCAATTTCTAAAAACCTTGACATATATAGAACTGCGCAGCGGTTTTGCAGAAATGCTGAAGCATGGCATTGTGGCATCGCGAGAGCATTGGAATAAACTGTCGTCAACCGGTGTCCTGTCGGTAGAAAGCATAGCGCCCTATATTAAAGATTCGGCGGACATAAAACAATCGATTGTAGATCAAGATTTCCGCGAGACGGGAATCCGGAAGATTTTAAATTTCGGCCATACCGTCGGTCATGCAATCGAAAGTTATTTTCTGAAAATCGGCAAACCCGTGCCGCACGGCGAAGCGGTAGCAGCGGGCATGATTTGCGAAGCGCAATTGGCTCGGGAAGTGTGCGGACTTCATTCCGGTGAAGTTACCGAGATCGTCACCACAATCGATCGCTTTTACCCGAGGTTGTCTATCAGTGAGATCCCGATGGCAACATTAATCCATACCATGCAGCAAGACAAGAAAAATATCGGCTCAGCGATCAATTTTTCTTTGCCTGAAGCAATCGGCAAGTGTCGATACAATGTATGTGCTGACGAAACTGCCGTAGTCAAAGCGCTTGAATATTACATTTCCGGCCGATAAGGAACATATATTTCGGCCACACCGGCTTACCATTGAAATAAAGTCATGACAAAAGTCATATATGACTTTATCAACTGCTTTTAAACGGTGAAAAGTTGAATGCTACAAGCGCTTTACAACCAATCGAATAAATTTAAACGATTGTTTAAACGGTTGTGATCACTCGCTACATGACAGATAAAACCCCGACTTTGGCACCGTCTTTGTCATAAGGCTATCAGTCAAAATTGAAAACAATTAAAAATTAAAATTATGAAAAAGGTATTTTTAGGACTGGGAGTAGTAGCCGCAACCATGGCCACAGCACAGACTTACGGTACAACAAACACTTACGGTAACGGAACCAAATTCGGTGTGAAAGCGGGTATGAACGTGTCAGCTATCTCCAAAGGTGGAGGTTTGAG
>RDDY01000101.1 GCA_003852805.1 Chryseobacterium sp. | reverse complement strand
CCTTAGTTTAGAAGAAGCGCTGGAATTGTTCAAGATTCCGTTTGACCTTTCGCCTGTGGAAGGGCAGCCCGTCAGTGTAGGCGTGGGTCGGTTTGGCCCGTACGTGAAATGGGGCGAAACCTACATCAGCATTCCAAAAGGCGAAGATCCGTTCAGTGTAGATGACGAGCGCGCTGCAGAACTTATCCGCGAGAAAAAAATTGCCGATGCGCCGATAGCCACATTCAAAGGCGAACCGGTGACCAAGGGCGTCGGACGTTTCGGGCCGTTCCTTAAATACAAGGATATCTTCATAAACGTTCCCAAAAAATACGACTTCAACAATTTGAGTCAGAGTGATGTAAACGAACTGATTGAGGCCAAGCTGGAGAAAGAGGCAAACCGCTACATCCGTCAATGGGAAGACGAAAAGATATCGGTAGAAAATGGTCGGTGGGGGCCTTTCATCAAATTCGGCAAGGCTATGTTCAAAATCCCGAAGAAAAAGGACGACAGCAAGTACACCGCCGATGAACTGAAAGAGGTTTCATTGGAAGAGGTGAAAAAGTGGATTACGGCGCAAGACAAGAATGCCTTTAAAGAGAAGCCGAAGAAAACAGCCGCCAAAAAAACGACTGCTAAAAAAGCAACGGCAAAGAAGACCACAGCAAAAAAGAAATAACATAAATATAAAGCACGGGAAATTCACGATGGCATCTTCACCGATGTCGGAGTGAATTTTTCCGTTAACGACCGTAACCCGAAATGGATTTAGCAGATATTTTCACAAGAGCCGACAAACCGAAAACAGAGAAATGGCAACTCGGCAGCTTAGTGCGTACCGAACTGAAAGACCACAGCATTGTTTTATTCTTTTGTTCGGATTACCGCGGAGCCGGCGGTTCGGCAGAAGTGCAGGATTGGAACACGGTGCGGGACGAATTGTATCGGCTCTCGGCTTTGGATTGGGAAGTTCCTCTCTGTGATTTGGGTGACTTGGTGTCGGGGAATACTCCGGCCGATACGGATTACATTTTACAAGAAATTATTTCGACCTGCAGAAAACGTAACTGCGTACCGGTTACCGTCGGCGGTGCGAACAGTCAGAGTTATTCACTGTTTTCTGCGTTGGCCCACTGTCAAGAGTCCGTCAACTATACGGCGCTGGACAGCCGCATCCGTTTGGCGCATAACAATGAGGTATTGAACGATGATAATTTCTTGCCGAGAATTCTGTCGTCGGAGCAAATCAGCCGAGGCAGTTATCACCACTTGGCCTACCAAAAACATCTGACCGAATCCGACAGCGTACGCCTTATGAAAGAGGTGGACCTTGATGTGGTGCGGCTGGCAGAAATGACAGGTGACCCGGCAAATGTAGAACCGTATTTCCGTCATGCGGATTTGGTTACCGTCAACTGCGACGCGGTAGAGAGTTTTACCGGTGCCTTCTCGATAAACCCACAAGTGAATGGCCTCAACCGCAGAGAGATTTGCGCATATATGAAAGAAGCGGGGATGAGCGAGCAGTTGAAGGCCGTCGGTATTTTCAATTTCAATACCGAGCAGCGCAGACAGCTCAACCATCAGTTGCTGGCTCAGATGATTTGGCATTTGGTGGAAGGGATTCAGATCAGAAAATCGCACCCCCGAAACCGCGATTACGAAACCTTTTGGATAATGGTAGAAGACCGAGAATTGGCTTTTCACCGCGACGTGTTTACCGATCTTTGGTATTTTGGTACCGATGAGGAAGTGGATAACTGCATCCCTTGCAGCCGCCAAGATTTCGACTTGGCCAAAGAAGGAAAGTTGCCGCCGAGGCTGCTGCGCAAACTGAGCTGAAACCGCCGTTGAGGACGTGTGGCTATTGCCTGCATTGCGGTAGGCCAAGTTGCGGCCGTACGCGATAGACAGGCGCTTCTTTTAACTTTTCTTATGAATTTTGTTAAGTTATTTTTGTTTTATATTTGCACATCATAAAAACAGGCATCTGCCTGAAAATCGCATGTTTGGATGAATCGCCGGTATATAATGAGTTTTGTTGCAGCTGCTTTGCTGGCAGGTTATCTGCCGGCCCAGCGCTATGAAATAGGACTCTTTGGCGGCGGCTCCAATATTGTGGGCGACATCGGTAAGACTTCTTATATATATCCGTTTGCCGGTGACGCCGAAGGTTTTCCGTTCTACGGAGGACTCATGTACAAAATGAACTTTAACCCTTACCAGTCGGTACGGGTCAATCTGGCCTCCAACCACGTTGCATTTAACGATAAAGATGCCGCCGAAGCGTATCGTAACCTCAGAGGGTTCTCGGGCAGCAATACAATCACTGAGGCAGCCGCTTTGTTCGAGTATAATTTCCTGCCCATCAATGACGAGCAGCAGGCGATGTTCAGTCCGTACCTGTTTGTAGGAGTCGGTATGCTTTTCTACAAAGAGAAGCGCGTGGTGGCAGAACACGGTTTTACGACAGACGAAACGGGTACCGCCGTATTGCCGACCGACAGCGGCGACTTTACAACAAATTTCCGCACCGAGTTGGGCGCTGCATCTGCAATGGCCTTTCCGTTCGGTATAGGACTGAAGTATAAATTCAATTACAATTTTGCCATTTTCGGCGAGCTTACTTTCCGCCCCACGCTTACGGACGGATTGGATTACAGTGTGCTGAAAGAAAAAAACATAAAACAGACATTCGCCAAAGATTTCTTGGAACCGGGCGACGACCCGAAACTCTCACTGTTGCAAACGGGCGAATACGCTGCAACGACAAACGACAGAACGCGCCAATACGCCGAGCGCCAAAATGTGGGCAACCCGAATAATAATGACTGGCTGAACAGCGTTTCTGTGGGAATATCTTATTCGTTCGGTCGCCCGGCGTGCTACTGCAATTAAAACATGGAAGAAGAAGAACTGAAGAAGCGTATAGATCCGGAGAAATTACCCCGGCACGTAGCCATCATTATGGACGGCAACGGACGCTGGGCAAAAAACCAAGGCGCCGAGAGAACTTTCGGGCACCGCAACGGCATCCGCGCAGTGCGTGATGCCATCAACGCTTGTAATGAGATCCATATTCCGTACCTCACGCTCTATACCTTTTCTACCGAGAACTGGAACCGCCCGCAGGAGGAAGTTGCCACTCTGATGACGCTTCTGTCCGAGACGTTGATAGAGGAAGAAACCGAAATGATTACCAAAGGGCTCAGGCTGCATGTCATCGGTGACATTACGGCTCTGCCCGATATGGTGCAAGAGCAGCTTCGGCATGTGATGGATATCACGCGTGACAATACCCGCGGGAACCTTGTCTTGGCGCTGAACTACGGCTCGCAAAGAGAGATTGTAAAGGCGGTGAAAGAAATTGCCGACGAGGTGAAAGACGGTTCACTGCAACCGGCAGACATAAACGAGCAAACCATAGAAGAACACCTTTACACCAAAGGCATTCCGCCCGTAGACCTTGTGGTTCGCACCAGCGGCGAGGTGCGCATCAGTAATTTCCTGCTTTGGCAGATTGCCTATGCCGAGCTGCAGTTCTTGGATATATACTGGCCCGATTTCACCAAGAAAGATTTCTTCAACTGTATATTGAACTACCAGAACAAAGAGAGACGCTACGGCAAAACCAGCGAACAGATTCAGTAAAAAGGAGCAACGGCTCCAAACGAACTAATGAACAACATTAAAATGAAATTCAGATCGGTACCGATACTTTTATTCATAGCATCCGCGCATTTCTACGGACAAGTGACTCCGCCGAGCAATGATAGCCCGGAGCAGACGCAGCAGACCGTTCAGCAAGGAACGTATAAGCTGAAAGACATTGTGGTAGACGGCGTAAAACGCTATTCGCCGCAGCAGATATTGCGCTTTTCGGGTCTGGTAAAAGGTGAGATGATCGACCTGCCGGGACAGAAGATCAGCAATGCGATAAAGAAGCTTTGGGAATCAAACCAATTCTCTGAGGTTGAGGTCTATGTAGAAGATGTACAAGGCGAAACCGTGGTGCTGCGTTTTTATCTACAAGATCTGAAAGAGCTGGGCGAAGTAAAATTCGTGGGCAAAGGAATCAAGAAGACCAAGAACGAGAAACTCATAAAGGACAACAACCTGAAGCCCGGGACAAAGATCACCGACAATCTGGTGTCCAATCTGAAAAACAATATTCCGCAAGAATATGTGAAAAAAGGCTTCCCCGATGCCCGCATCGCCATCCACGACAAAATCAACGGAAACGATCCGAACTTGGTGGACTGGACCATTGAGGTGGACAAGGGCAAAAGAGTGAAGATCGACCACATAGAATTCATTGGTAATGACAATGTATCCGACCGTAGGCTGAAGCGTAAAGGTTTCAAAAAGACCAAAGAGAAACGGTTCATCATCGGGATATTCAAGCCTTCGCGCTTCATCCGTCATGATTATGAAGAGGACAAGAAGAATCTGATCAATTACTACAATTCACTCGGTTATCGGGATGCAAGAATTGTCTCGGATTCCGTTTGGCGGAACGACAAAGGTTTCAACATTGACGTCAACCTGGAGGAAGGAAAAAAATACTACATCGGTGACATTAACTTTGTCGGGAATACAGCCTATACCACAGATTTCTTACAGAGAATCTTGGGCTATAAAACGGGCGACGTCTATGACGCCGTAGGCTTTAACAAGAAGGTAGGCGAAGACGGTGGCAAGGAAGACTTTTCCGACATAAAATCGGTCTATATGAACAACGGTTACCTCTTCTCTCAAGTGGTTCCGGTGGAAAAGGCGATCAAAGGAGACACCATCGACTTGGAAATCCGCATTCGCGAAGGCGAAAAAGCCACTTGGAACCGTGTGACTTGGAGTGGTAACGTAACGACGCACGACCATGTCATCCTTCGCTCGTTGGAAACCAGACCGGGCGATTTGTTTTCAAAGAGAGATATCCGCAGCACAATGTTTGATCTGGCAGGAATGCAGTTCTTTGATCCGCAACAAATTTCGCCGGACGTGCAACCGCAGATGCAAGACAATACGGTAAATGTGCACTGGAACCTGGTGGAGAAAGGATCTTCACAGGTGCAGTTGCAGGCAGGCTACGGTGGCAACTCGTTTATCGGGACGCTGGGTCTTACGTTCAACAATTTCTCGCTGCGTAATTTCTTGCAGTTCAAAGATTTCAAACCTATTCCGCAAGGAGACGGCCAAACGCTCTCCATCCAAGCGCAGGCGGGACAATATTTCCAGAATTACAGTTTGTCGTTTGTAGAACCGTGGCTCTTCGGGGCGCGTCCTACGGCATTGTCCGTCGGTTTCAACAATTCCAGCGTTCATTACCGCGATCAATTCTACCAAAGTCAAAAGCTCAACATCTTCGGTGCGAGCGCAGGCTTGAACAGAAGATTGACATGGCCTGACAGATATTTTTCTCTGTACACAGGTCTGTCTTATCAGCGTTATGATTTCCGTAATTATCCGTTCCAGTTCGGTAACGAAACCGTTTACGACGGAGAATCGCAGAACCTGAGTCTCAATATAGGGTTAAGTCGTAACTCTGCGGGACTTGATCCGTATTTCCCGACACAGGGCAGCAACGTCGAGGCAAGTGTCAAATTGACTCCGCCGTATTCGCTGTTCAGCAAGAAAGATTATTCCACCCTATCGGCCGTGGAAAAATACAAGTGGCAAGAGTTTTATAAGGTCAAACTGAAGGCAGATGCTTACAATGAGATCATCGGTAAACTGGTGCTGCGCAGCTCTTTGGAACTAGGCTTCATGAACGGGTACAACAACGAACTCGGCGCACCGCCGTTCGAGCGTTTTTATCTGGGCGGTACAGGTTTGATGGCCGGCCGTTTTGACGGGCGCGAATTGATTCCGTTGCGCGGTTATGAGGATGCGTCCACCTACGGCGGACAAGCAGAAGATATCACGCCGTTGGGTGGCGGTACCATCTATAACCGTTTGGCCATGGAACTGCGTTACCCGATTTCTATGACTCAAACGGCTAAGATCTACGGTCTGGGCTTTGTAGAGGGCGGAAACACTTGGAACGGCTTTGGCAGTTACAATCCCTTCCAATTGAAGCGTTCGGCGGGTGTGGGCATCCGTGTGTATATGGGCGCCTTCGGATTGCTTGGCTTCGATTTCGCTTACGGCTTCGATCGAACCATAGGTTCTCCGGATCCGGCGGGTTGGAAGACACACTTCATCATGAATCAACCGTTATAAGCGTATGAGACCGAAACTGTTTGCACTGCTCTTCTTGCTGACGGCTGTTTTTTTACAGGCGCAAAAGATGGGGGTGGTAGACACCAATTATATCTTAGATCGCCTGCCCGACTACAAATCGGCAAGCCAGCGGCTGGATGCCCAAGTGCGCACTTGGCAAACGGAACTGCAAAATATGCAGGATAAATACGAGAAAATGCGCTCAGCTTTTGAAAACGAGAAAGTATTGTTGGTGGGCGAGCAGCTTCGTCTTCGTGAAGCGGAACTGAAATCTGCCGAGCAAGAACTGAAAAATCTTATAGCGGCACGCTTTGGCAATACAGGAGAAATTAATAAATTGCGCGCCAATCTGGTTACGCCGTTTCAAGATCAAATCTGGAATGCCATAAAAACCGTGGCAGACCGTTACAGTCTTGGTATTGTTCTTGACAAGAGCAACAACATCAGTGTCATCTTGCTCGACAAGAAGTTTGATTACACAGACCGCGTGCTGGATATCTTGCTCAAGGATCAGAAAAACAAGCCCAAGCAGGAAGCTTCTGCCACGGAAAACGCCGGGCGTCCTGTTATAGAGAATAAAAAACGTCCTGCCGCAGATGCAAAAAGCCGTTTCCAAATGGAGACAATGGAAACCAAATCGACGAAATAAATTTTAAACAAAACTTCAAAAACAAATTTAAAACTACATTATGAAAAGATTAAGCGTTTTATTTGCAGCCGTACTGATGATGGTATCTTTCACTGCAATGAAAGCTCAGAAGATTGCTTCTATAGACTATGAGGAGGTATTGTCTGCAATGCCGGAGACTAAAAAAATGTCTACCGATTTGGACGCGTTGAACAAGTCAAAATCTGACGAACTGAACAAGCAGGCCGAAGCTTTTCAAGCAGAGATCCAAAAATATCAGGCAGAAGGAGCCAAGATGACCGAGCAGCAGAGACAAGCAAAAGAGTCTGAACTTCAGAAAAAACAACAGAACCTGCAACAACTGCAGATGTTGGCTCAGAATGACATCGCGCAAAAAAGAAACACCTTGCTTCAGCCGATCCTTACCAAATTGGATGCAGCCATCGCAAAGGTGGCAAAGGCAAACAACTATGAGTTTGTTTTAGACGCAGCTTCACTTGTGTACAAAGGAGGACCTGACGCAACGGCAGCCGTTAAGAAAGAGTTGAACATCAAGTAATCGACTGTCCAACCCATACAAAACCGACCATCCGTCACGCGGATGGTTTTTTTATTTTTGTACCATGATCCATAACAATGTAAAAACACAATACCGGGTGCGCTTCATCGACTGCGACCCGCTCGGTCATCTGACCAACTCCCGCTATATCGACTATATGCTCAACGCGAGAGAGGACCACGTGGAAAAATTCTACGACTTCAATATAACAGAGCACGCGCTTGCCACCGGTTGCTCGTTCATCGCGCTGCAAAACCGAATCGCCTATCTGCGCGAGGTGCGCTACAATAAAGATGTGGTAATCTCCAGCAAAATCCTAAGCATGGACGGCAAAACGGCCGAGATCGAAGTGTTGATGTCTGACATAGAAGAAAAAACAGTTCACGCCGTACTCTGGTGCAAAGTGATTTACTTCAATGCCATGACCCGCAGCGCACAAAATCCACCCGACGAAATCGTAAAAAAATTCGAGCCTTTCTTGGTCGACGTTCCCTACAAGAGTTTTGACGACGCGGTTACTTATTGGCGAAACGAAAATAAAAAAGCACGAATATGAAAACAATTTTGGTCACGGGCGCAGCCGGACAGCTGGGAAAATGCTTGCAGAAAATAGCAGACGAATATCCTGTATATCGCTTTGTTTGGGCAGATTCTTCGACGCTTGATATCACCGATCGTGATGCGGTTAGCAATTTCTTCGACGAGGTAGAACCCGATTATTGCATCAACGCGGCTGCTTATACCGCGGTAGATTTGGCCGAGACCGAGGTTGATGCTGCCTATGCCGTCAATGCATACGGGCCGGAGAATCTTGCGCTTGCATGTTCAGATCAGGGTGCCGCTTTGATTCATATTTCGACGGATTATGTTTTTGATGGTAATACTCGCCTGCCTTATGACGAAAGTGATTTTACTTTTCCGCTCGGCATCTACGGCAAATCGAAACTTTTGGGTGAAGAATTGGCGTCGGAGGCGAACTCAAAAACCATTATCATTCGGACTTCGTGGTTGTATTCAGAGTTTAACAAGAATTTCGTCAAGACAATGCTCAATCTGTTTGCGCAAAAAAAAGAGCTCGGTATTGTGGCAGACCAATACGGCCAACCGACCAACGCCAACGATCTGGCCGGCGCAATCATGCAGATCATCAGGAAAGAACCAAAGAACTTTGGCATCTTCCATTTTTCAAATGCCCCCGAAACCACTTGGTTTGATTTTGCCACAAGAATCGCCGCGTTCTCCGGCTCTGATGTAAAATTGAACAAGCTTACCACGGAGCAATATCCCACGCCGGCTCCTCGCCCTGCACGCAGCACAATGTCGACGGATAAGATTTCTCGTATATATGATGTAGAAATCAAGCATTGGGAAAACAGTCTCGAAAGTTGCATAAACGATTTAGTCTATGCGAAATAGTGTCAAGGTTGTCACGATCGTCGGTTTTCTGCTGGGCATGCAGATGCAAGCTCAGCAAGTCCGGTTGACTCGTGTCGATAAAGTAGTGGAAAACGCCGACAAAACCTTTTACCGTATCGATCCGGTCTTACACGAAGCACAATTGCTCGGCGAGATCGAAGTCGACGGTTATAACCGCAACACCGTCGAGGCTTTCAACAAGGTTTATACGAAAGCGAAACAAACGGGCGCCAACGCGTTTGCGGTACATCCGTACGAAACCATCGACGGCGGTCTCGGGCAAATCGATCCGGCGCATTTCAGACTGTTGTTGTATTATACAGATAACAGATCGGTGGAAAATGTGAATGCCGTTTACCTTTTTTCAGGAGTCGAGCAACCGCAGACGATCAGCATCAACAACAGAAAAATTGAGATTCCCGCCGCCGGTTATTTAAAGTTGAACTTACAGCAAGGGTCGGTTTACACAATATCGACGCGGAAATTTCTGGGATCAACAATAAGAGTTGCGGCCGCTTCGGACCAAGCGCCGCAATATTTTCAAATTGTCGGCGCACGGTTAACTCAAAATCCATACGGTACCGCGGGCATTAATTTAAAGTCGGGGGATATTGTTAAACTCGAACGCTCGTACGGGGAATTCCTCACCGTTTTATACCATGAGAAGCGAGCCGACTAAAATTTAATTCGTACATTATCAGTTGTTTAGCTTTTAGGGTTAAAAATAACTTCGATTTCCGCTTGCACGTTCGGTTCGATTTTCTACTTTTGCACTCCCGAACGATGAC
>RDDY01000064.1 GCA_003852805.1 Chryseobacterium sp. | reverse complement strand
TCTCTTTTTCCCGTATTTAAACGCGAGTTATTTCGCGGTTTCGCAGGATCGAACAGATGATAATCTTTTAGGGTGACACGGTCCAAATAACGGTAGGTCAATCTACTTCTGAAATCCCCGAATTTATTGTCCAGTTTGGTAATCAGTTGGTGTTTCAGATTGTCCAGAGCGTAACGCGATAATCTGCCGTCATCCTTGTAACTGCTGTTTAAATAAGTATAACCGACAGCCAGACCGTCAATAATGCCGTTAAACCGGTATTGCACCTCGGCTTCCACGCCTCGCGTGTTGATTTTGCCTCGGTTTTCCGCCGTCCACAAGGCATCGGGGCGCTCCTTTACCCAGTCGATCAAATTCTCGGAATCGCGGCCGAAGTAGCTTGCTTCCAGTCTGAAATCGCAGTAACTAAAACGGTAGCCTATCTCATAAGAAAGTGCTTTTTCAGGTTCCAATGCCGGAGTTCCTTGCTCTGTTTTGCTCAGATAGAATAAATCGGTGTAAGTCGGCAGACGGTTGACTTGTGAAGCATTCGCAAAGAATTTATGTTGATTGCTGAGGCTGAAACCCGCATCCAAACCCGGCAGAAAATAATTGCCGATGCCCGGATAATGGGTCCAAGCGATTCCGGGAACCAATTGTAATTTATCGTCGAAAAACGACAAATGCTGATCAATGAACAATTGTGTAATCAGCCGCTCGTGTTTGCCGAGGTTATTGCTGCGCAGATTCTCTTGACGGACATCTGCACCAACGGTGGTCAAACCGATCTTTGAATTTATCCCCACATTCACATTGCCGCCGATATTGTTTCCGATATGCATGTTGCGGTACGCGGCAGGATTGCTGCGCACAAACAAATACATGTCTTGTGCACGCCGCCAATAGATGCCGGCATTGATGTCCAAGCGATTGACTTGCACATTGTAAGAAGCGCTGGCCAGAGAAATTTGGGTTTCCTCATATTGGTCTTTTGCAGACGGAGAAGCATAGAAACCGTTGGCGCCGAATTTCTTTTGGCCAAAGCCGCCTTGCATCGTCAGTTCGCCTTTCCCCACGATGAAACGATTCTGATACCAGTAATTATCAGCGCGGTAATCCGTATTGTAACGGTAGCCTTCCGCTCCGGCCGAATGTGCTTGAAAATAATGCGCAGCCTCGGGTTTACCCAAATCTGCACCTGCCGTCAATGACCATGATCCGAAGTCACCGCCCGAAGCGCCCGTCATGAAAGTATCATCGCCTGCTGCTTTGGTTACAATATTTACCACGCCTCCGTAAGCGTCGGTGCCGAAACGTCGAGCCGCCGGACCTTTGATAATCTCTATCCGCTCGACCGATGCCAGATCAAACGGAACATTCATCATATTGTGTCCTGTTTGTGCATCTTTCATACGCACACCGTTTACAAGAAGTAGTACTTGATCGAATGAACTGCCGCGAATACCTAGATCGCTTTGCAAGCCTTGAGGCCCGCGTCTGCGGATATCGATTCCTGCGGTGTTGCTCAACACCTCTTCTATGCTGTTTGCAGCGCTGCGCAGAATTTCGTCGCGCGAAATCACTTCTATGTTGACGGTAGCCGTTTTATACGGCAGCTGCAGAACGCGCCCGGCAATGGTAACAGGTTCAATTTCCTTGTCTTGCTCTTGTGCTTGTCCCATGGCAAAAGCGCACGCAAGAACGGCAACGCAATATTTTTTCATTTTTAAATTTTTACTGCGCAAATTTATTGTGAGAATCTTAATAGCCGTTTTTCTTGTTTAATCTTGACTGCACGCAATGGCACGCTTTGTTGACATCCGATTAAATTCTGTGGTATTTCTATTTCAATGCATTTCGTTTATTTGTGCGAAAACCAAAACGCCGGGTGCAGTATTTTCCACCGAAAATTAAAGTGCTTGAAGATCAATCGTTTAAAAATTTATTATAATTTCTTCCAAAAACGCAGAATGTCTTAATGGATAAGATGCTGACTTACAGCGCTAAAATGGCCCGGATTTCGTATCTTTACCGGTCTTTTTAAATTATGGCAACAGACCAAACAATCGATATAAAAAACGAATTATTTGTTAAGAATGCACATCTTAACAATCTGAAAAACATTGATGTAACCATCCCGAAAAACAAACTCGTGGTCATAACGGGTGTCTCGGGCAGCGGAAAATCTTCGTTGGCGTTTGACACCATTTACGCCGAGGGCCAGCGCCGTTATGTGGAGAGCCTCAGCTCCTATGCCAGACAGTTTTTGGGGAAACTGGAGAAACCGAAGATCGACGACATCAAAGGCTTGGCGCCGTCAATCGCTATTCAGCAAAAGGTGATTTCCAGCAATCCGAGGTCTACGGTAGGTACCACCACAGAGGTTTACGATTATCTGAAACTCATGTTCGCGCGCATCGGTCGCACTTTCTCACCCGTTTCGGGAAGAGAAGTAAAAAAAGATGATGTGCACGATGTGATTGACTTCATCAAGAGCCAAAATACGGGCGATGCATATCTGCTGCGTGCACCACTGGAAATTGTCGGAAAGGACTTTGCCGAGCTTCTGAAAACGCTAAAACTTCAAGGTTTTACACGTCTGGAAGTGGGCGGCAATGTGGTAAGCATCGACGATTTGCAAAGCTTTGGCTTTACGCCGGACGGAAACGCCGAGGTATGGCTCGTCATTGACCGTTTCACTTTTGAGGACGATGAGCTCTTCTTGCAACGACTGGCAGATTCGGTACAAGTGGCGTTTTACGAGGGAAAAGGCTACTGTTCCGTAAAAAATACAACCACCGGCGAAGACCGTGAGTTTTCCAATAAATTTGAGTTGGACGGAATTGTCTTTAACGAGCCAAACGCACACTTCTTCAGTTTCAACAATCCATACGGCGCGTGCCCGACATGTGAGGGTTATGGTAAAGTCATCGGCATTGATGAGGATTTGGTCGTTCCCGACAAGAGCTTGTCTTTGTACGAGGATGCTGTGGCCTGCTGGCGCGGCGAGTCAATGCGGGAGTGGAAAAAAGCTTTTATAAAGCGAGTCGCCGCCGATGATTTTCCCGTTCATAAACCTTACCATCAACTGACCAAAGAACAGCGCAATCTTCTGTGGCGCGGCGACGGGAGCGGTAATTTTCCGTGCATCGACAATTTTTTTCGGATGCTGGAGGAGAATCTCTACAAGATTCAATACCGCGTGATGCTGTCGCGTTATCGAGGTAAAACAACCTGTCACACCTGCGACGGCCTGCGGCTGCGTGAGGAAACCTCTTGGGTTAAAATAGACGGACACAATATCCAATCACTGGTAGATTTGCCAATCGACGAATTGCTCCCCGTCATGGAAGGGATGCAATTGTCCGAGCACGATTACGCAATCGCGAAACGATTGTTGCATGAGATCACCTCGCGGCTGCGGTTTATGACGCAGGTCGGCTTGGGCTATCTTTCCATCAACAGAAACAGCAATACTTTATCCGGCGGAGAAAGTCAAAGGATTAACTTGGCCACATCGCTGGGCAGCAGTTTGGTCGGCTCCATTTATATTTTGGATGAACCGAGTATCGGACTGCATTCGCGCGACACCGAGAATCTGATACAAGTATTGGAGCGCCTGCGAGATTTGGGTAATACGGTGATTGTGGTAGAGCACGACGAGGACATTATGCGTGCAGCGGATTACATCATCGACATCGGCCCCGAAGCAGGCTCACACGGAGGAGAAGTGGTTTTCAGCGGCAACTTCGACGAAATGATGAATGCCGATACGCTGACAGCCGAATATCTGAACGGCGAAATGGAAATAGAAGTTCCGGCGCAAAGACGGAAGCCTCGCAACTTCATCGAGATCCGTGGCGCACGCGAGCATAATCTGAAAAATGTAGATGTAGATGTGCCGCTGGAGTGCATCACGGTGGTTACGGGCGTTTCGGGCAGCGGAAAATCTACTTTGATGAAAGAAGTGATGGCGCAGGCCATCCAGATACAGTTGGGCATGGGCGGTGCAAAGGCTGATTTCGACAGTGTCACGTTCCCGAAAGATTTGGTACGCCATATCGAAATGGTAGATCAGAACCCGATAGGTAAATCTTCCCGCTCCAATCCTGTGACCTATCTGAAGGCTTACGACGATATCCGAGACATCTTCGCGAAACAGAAAATAGCCAAAAATATGGGACTGAAAGCCAAGCATTTTTCGTTCAATGTAGACGGCGGCCGTTGTGACGAGTGTAAGGGCGAAGGCACCATTACCGTATCGATGCAGTTTATGGCCGATATCGAGTTGGAATGCGAAGTCTGCCACGGCACGCGCTTCAAAGATGAAATTCTCGAAATAAAATTTGACGAGAAAAACATTTCCGATATTCTGCACATGACCGTGGATGAAGCCATCGACTTTTTCAGAGACAACAAGCAGGATAAGGTTGTGACGAAGCTGTTGCCGTTGCAAGAAGTGGGACTCGGATATTTGCAATTGGGCCACTCGTCATCTACGCTTTCGGGCGGCGAAGCACAACGCGTGAAATTGGCTTCGTTCTTGGTAAAAGGGGCTACGCACGATAAGACGCTTTTTGTCTTTGATGAACCTTCTACCGGTTTGCACTTTCACGACATTAAAAAATTGATGAAATCTCTGCAAGCTTTGGTCGAGCTCGGGCATTCGGTGGTGATCATTGAGCATCAGCCCGACATCATTAAATCGGCAGATTACATCATAGACATCGGTCCCGAAGCCGGCAAATACGGCGGTGAGGTTGTTTTTACAGGAACGCCGGAAGAGCTGACAAAGCATCCCGAATCCAGAACGGCAAAGTATATTGCCGAGAAATTATAGAAATAAAATGCAGACGTCTCACGGTCTGCATTTTTTTGTCAATTGAGAAAACAGTCGGCGAATAAGATGAAACGCGGAATCCGTACTTCAAACTCTACGCCCGTCACCATATTCAGCAATGTATAACTTCCGCTCATGTAACCGATGCCGGAACGAAGCGCGACGTTCGAAAAATAGTTGAATTCATTGTTTGGGCTGATCTCAGGTGTAAGGCCGATTACGCCCTCGCCGTCAACGTTGCTAAAGCCATAACCCACGTCATAAATAGTCCAGCGTCTACGCAAAACTTTTACGTCATCGTTGCCCATATTCTCGATGAAAATATGGTACATGAAGAAAAAATTATTGTGCTCGGGCGAACTGTTTCTGGCATCGTATGACGGCGAAGCAGTTACTCTAATGCTTTGTGTAATCAACGAGGTCATGGTTATTGTATTTAAATTCCGGTGCTGATGCTTGCAACAAAAATCCCGCCGTTATGCAACCGCGGGAATATTTCATTAGAAAAGGTTAGACTTAGAGTTCCAAAGCTCTCTTAGGATCTCCATCCATCAAGAACTGAATAGGATCGTCGATCGCTTCCTTCACGGCAACCAAGAAACCAACCGATTCTTTGCCATCGATGATTCTGTGGTCGTAAGAAAGGGCTACATACATCATCGGACGAATCTCCACTTGACCGTCAACGGCAACAGGGCGCTGGATGATGTTGTGCATACCCAAGATCGCGCTCTGCGGCGGATTGATTATCGGTGTGGAAAGCATCGACCCGAACGTACCGCCGTTGGTGATGGTGAAGGTACCGCCGGTCATTTCGTCAACCGAGATATTGCCGTCGCGAACTTTGGTGGCTAAATCTTTAATCGAGGCTTCGACGCCGCGGAAAGACATATTCTCGGCATTGCGCAATACCGGAACCATCAGACCTTTTGGTCCTGAAACCGCGATGGAGATATCGGCAAAGTCATAATTGATTTTGTTGTCGCCGTCGATCATTGCATTTACATCGGGATACATCTGCAATGCGCGTACAACCGCCTTCGTAAAGAATGACATGAAACCGAGACCCACGCCGTGCTTGGCAGCGAATTCTTCCTTGTACTGTTTTCTCAGTTTGAAAATTTCGGACATGTCCACCTCGTTAAAGGTCGTCAGCATGGCCGTTTCGTTTTTAACCGACACCAGTCTGGCAGCCACCTTGCGGCGCAACATACTTAGTTTGGTAGTCTTGCTGCTGCGCGAACCTGTGGTCTGAGCACTGCCCATAGGCACTGCTGCATTTACCGCATCTTCTTTGGTAATACGGCCTCCTACTCCGCTGCCGCTCACTTTCTCGGGTGCAATACCTTTTTCGTCCAAGATCTTCTTGGCGGCCGGTGACGGAGTGTTGGCGGCGTAGCTTGTTTCCGGCTTTGGTTCCTCTTTTTTCACTTCTTGTTTCGCCGGTTCGGCTGCCTTCGGTTGTTCAGCAGGCTTTTCTTCGGCAGGTGCAGCGGAAGAATCGGCAGGTTTTGCCGCATCGGTATCGATAAGGCAAACCACCTCACCTACCTGCACCGCATCGCCTTCCTCGGCTTTAAGCGTGATAATACCGGATTGTTCTGCCGGCAATTCCAGCGTTGCTTTATCGGAATCAACTTCAGCGATGGGTTGATCTTTTTCTACGTAGTCGCCATCTTTTACAAGCCAGGTTGCGATTTCTACTTCCGTAATCGACTCGCCCGGCGAAGGGACTTTCATTTCTAATATAGGCATTGCAATAGGATTTTTTGGTTTTCAGCTGCGGGCAGCTTATAGTTTATAATGAGAATACTCGGTTAATTACGTCTTTTTGGTTGATGTCGAAACGCTTGTGCGTTCCCGGTGCAGGAGATCCTCCGGGTACGGGCGAGATCACTTCGATCCCGGTGTTGCGGTAGTTGCGCAAAATGAACGACCACGCGCCCATGTTCTCAGGTTCTTCTTGTGCCCAAACCAAAGACTTGCGGTTTTTGTACTTGGCGAACACGGCATCGATGGCGTCTTGCTGCAAAGGATACAATTGTTCGAGGCGGACCAGAGCCACTTTTTCATCGTTGGTTTCTTCCTTCTTGGCCAGCAGATCATAGTATAATTTACCGGAACAAAGCACCAATCTTTCCACCTTCTCAGGATCTGCCGAAGCATCGTCTATAACGGGACGGAAGCTGCCCTCGGCCATATCTTCAAGCTTGGAAACCACCTTGGGATGACGTAAAAGTGATTTAGGCGTCATGACCACCAGCGGCTTACGGAAACCGAACTTCATCTGTCTGCGCAACAAGTGGAAGAAGTTGGCCGGCGTGGTGCAGTTGGCCACGAAGATATTGTCGTTGGCTGCCAAGGTTAAAAATCTCTCAAGACGTGCAGATGAATGTTCCGCACCTTGACCTTCATAACCGTGCGGCAACAGCATTACCAGACCGTTTTGCAGTTTCCATTTTTCCTCGGCGGCAACCAAATATTGGTCAACAATAATCTGCGCACCGTTGACAAAGTCGCCGAATTGCGCTTCCCAGATTGTTAACGTATCAGGCGACGCAGCGGCGTAACCGTAATCAAATCCAAGAACACCGTATTCCGACAACAGAGAGTTGTAGATGTCGAACATTTCGTCGGACACATGCTTCAGCGGAACGTATTCTTCCTCGGTATCTTCTGTTTTCAACACCGCATGTCTGTGTGAGAAAGTACCGCGCTCTACATCTTCACCCGAGATACGCACGCTGTATCCTTCTGTCAACAATGTAGCGTATGCCAAGAGTTCGCCCATTGCCCAATCAAGAGAATTGGTTTCGGTAACCATCTTCAATCGCTGGTCGAACAGACGTTTTACTTTGCTTAGGAATTTCTTGTCTGCAGGCAAAGTCGATATTTTCTCGCCCAGCTCTTTCAATTTTTCGAAAGGATAAGAAGTATCGACCGCTTCGTAAACATTGCTGTGAGCATCGAACGGATATTTCTTCCATGTATCTTCCATGAAAATGGACAGAGTGTTGACCTCGATTTCCTTCGATGCGTCGAAGTTTTGATCGAGCAATGCTTTAAACTCTTCCTCCATTTCCTTCATTACTTCGTTTGAAACGATTCCTTCGCCGATGAGTTTTTCTTTGTAAATCTCGCGTGGATTGGGGTGCTTGCTGATCAACTTGTAAAGCTCGGGCTGAGTAAACCTGGGCTCATCGCCTTCGTTGTGACCGTACTTGCGGTAACCCAACAGGTCGATGTAAACATCCTTGCCGAAGCGCGCGCGGAAATCGGCCGCAAAACGCATGGCGTGTACCACGGCTTCCACATCATCGGCATTGACGTGCATTACCGGAGAATCGGTAACTTTTGCAATGTCGGTACAATATAAAGATGAGCGTCCGTCGAGATAATTGGTGGTAAAACCTACTTGGTTGTTTACCACAATATGCACCGTTCCGCCTGTTTTGTATCCGTCGAGGGTCATCATCTGTGCCACCTCGTAAACAATGCCTTGACCGGCAATGGCTGCGTCGCCATGAATGACGATGGGCAGAACTTTTTTATAATCGTTTTGATACGTATTGTCCACTTTCGCACGGCAGATACCTTCCACCAATGCCGCCACTGTTTCTAAGTGCGAAGGGTTGGGGACAAGGTTGATGTTAACCTTTTCGCCCGCCTCGGTGGTGATGCTGCTGCTAGCGCCCAAGTGGTATTTAACGTCGCCGGCGAAAACATCTTCCTCAAACTCTTTTCCTTCAAATTCGGAGAAAATCTGTTTGTACGATTTTTGGAAAATATTGGTCAAAACGTTCAGACGGCCGCGGTGCGCCATTCCCAAAACAACCTCGTCCACTCCGTGCACAGAAGATCTGGAAATAAGCTGGTCCAGCGCCGGAATCAACGATTCTCCTCCTTCCAGCGAGAAGCGTTTTTGGCCGACAAATTTGGTATGCAAATAATTTTCAAACGCAACGGCCTGATTCAGTTTCTTCAGAACGTGTTTTTTCTCGTCCGGAGAAAGTCTTGCGTGGTTTTCGTTTTGTTGAAGCCATTGACGGATGAACAGTTTCTCTTCCACATCGTAAACATGCATGTATTCCACACCGATGGATTCGCAGTAAATGCGTTGCAGTCTGTTGACGATGTTCTGAAGCGTGTCGGCACCGGAAAAACCGATCTCGGTTGCGCTTTTAAAGACTTTTGACAGATCGCTTTTTTGCAGTCCGAAATTCTCGATGTCCAGCGTCGGAGAAAAATATCGACGCTCGCGTACGGGGTTTGTCTTGGTGAAAAGGTGACCGCGCGTGCGATAAGCTTCGATAAGATCCAACACTTTGAATTCCTTACGGATATCCTCGGATATTTCACTGATGTCTACTTCGGGGCAGTCTGCCACTGCTGTTGCGAAGCTTTCGTCTTGATCGCCGTAATTTTCGCGAGCAAAGTCAAAGCCTTGAAAAAACGCCTTCCACGACGGTTCCAGCGAGTCAGGATATTTCAGATATTGCTGATACAGATCTTCAATAAACTGAGAATGTACCGCATTTAGGAATGAGTATCTGTCCATTATTTACTCTGTGTAAATGTTTATAATTTATGAGCCCAAATTTACAAATTTTATCCGGCTCGCGGCAGCATCATTGTTTAAAATGAATTGCCCGCGCCATGCCCATGTGTCAATCTGTGTATAAACTCAGTTTTATGATGGTGTCATCATTGCCGGGATCGGTCAGGAAAGTCTGAACCAGCTCACGCGGACGGTAGCCGTTGTCCTTTGCGTGTCGCGCCAATAATTCTACCTTGTTTATCATGCCCGCATAATTTCCTTTGTAATAGATTACC
>RDDY01000050.1 GCA_003852805.1 Chryseobacterium sp. | reverse complement strand
CAACCGTATTATTTGTACAAACGCGAGGTGCGCTTGCAGTAACATTATAATTTATTTAACAAATATTTCATAATATTTGCACAGATAAATTGTTTTTAAATTCACAGTTAACTTTATATTATAAATTCTAAAATGAAAGGAAAGTTTGGTTTAACAAAAAAGATAGCGATTGGTGCGGCAGCATTTTTCATCATGAATTTTGCCGGTGCACAAACCGTTGACCAAGGCATCAACAGCATTGACAGCTACAAATTTGCACAAGCAAAACAGATTTACAGTACGCTTGCAGAGCAGTCACCGTCAGACGCCAACTACTTCTACTTAGGCAATACATATCTGGCCCAAAGTGAACCCAACTTTGAAAAGGCTCAGGAATATTTTAATAAAGGCTTGGCCACCAATCCTAAAAAAGCTTATCTCAGCAGGATTGGTAACGCATCGGTACAAATGGGCCGTGGGAACGTAAACGGCGCCGTCTCCGAGTTTAACGCCGTAGCCAAAGCAACCCGCGAAAAAGACCCTGAAGTGCTTTACCGCATCGGCGAAGCGCTGATCATGTACGACAACCACAACAACCCGAAACTGGCTATTGAATACCTGAAGAAAGCGGTAGACCTTACGCAGCGCAAGGGTGTTCCTGCACATTACTACTACACGCTTGGCGACGCTTACCGCAGAGACAAAGATTGGGGCAACGCCATGACAGCGTATGACAACGCTTCTGAAGTAGCAGGAAACAAGGCGCCGGCCTACACACGCCGAGGAACGTTGTGGACCTCTGCAAAGCAATGGCAGCAAGCGAAGGAAAACATCGACAAAGCAATTGCTGCGGATCCGTCTTACGCTCCCGCTTATAAAGCTTTGGGTAACTATTACATCATCTATCAGCAATATCCGGAAGCGGCGGCCAATTACAAGAAATATCTAGATTTGGCTGACACCGATCCCGATACTGTATTGGATTATGCGAAGCTTGCTTACTTGGCCAAAGACTTCAACAATGCAAAAGCTTCTTTAAACTCCGTTTTCGATAAAGTAGAGGATCCGATTAAGTATCGTATTCTTGCGCTGATCCAATATCAAGAAAAGAACTATGACGAGGCTGAAAAGAATCTGAACACTTTCTTGAGCAAAGCAGAGAAATCCAGAGTATTACCGAGTGATTCCGGTTTGATGGGTCTCATCAATCTTGCAAAGGCAAAAGCCAATAAGAACAGTGCGTTGCAACAACAGGCCATGCAACAGATTGCCGTAGCCAAAAACGCAAAAGACGAAACCCTGAATTGGGATGAAGAAGTTGCAGCCATCACCGGCGGTTTGGCAGGTGGCAATTCGTCTTCCGTCAACAGCGGGCCTACCAATCCGGCTATCGAAGCGTTAAAGAAGCAAGTTGCAGCAGATCCCAAGAACTCTGATCTGATCTATAAATTGGCAAACGCTTACCAAGAGGCTCAGAACTGGGGCGGAGCTGCACAGGCATGGCAACAGATGGCGGCTTTGCTGCCGACTTGGGAGCCTGCCTATTACAGCCTTGGTTATGCATACCAAAAGCAAGGCGATGTGGCAGGTGCTATGGCAGCGTTCCAAAAATATGTTGACGTATTGACCGCGAAGCCGGCAGCCGAGCAGCAAAAAAGTATGGAAACACTGAGCAATGTTTACTATAACATGGCGGCCCTGTCGGCAAATACCGATCGTGCAAAAGCTCTGGAATACGCAGAGAAAGCCGTAGAGACAAATCCAAGTTCTACCGATGCGGTGAAATTGAGAGACAGTCTCAACAAGTAACTTTTCACAAGAATATTTATCTCGGCCTGAATGCAGGCCGAGATTTTTTATCTTAAATTTCGGAAATGAAAGTAGATATTCTGGCAATCGGCGCACATCCCGATGATGTAGAACTCAGCTGTGGCGGCACGCTGGCCAAGCTGATCGACGAGGGAAAGACAGTAGCCGTTGTAGATCTGACTGAAGGTGAACTCGGTACACGCGGCTCACGGGAAATTCGCGCATCGGAAGCTGCGGAGGCGGCGCGCTTGTTGGGAATCTCTGCGCGCGAGAATCTCAATATGCCCGACGGTTTTTTGGAGAACAGTAAGGACTATCAATTGCGCATCGTGCAGAAAGTGCGAAAGTACAGGCCCGATATTGTAATTGCCAATGCCATAGATGACCGTCATCCCGATCATGCCAAGGCAGCTAAGTTGGTCTCTGACGCTTGCTTTTTGGCAGGATTGCGCAGAATAGAAACCGCCGACGAAAACGGACAAGCGCAAGAGGCGTGGCGACCGTCGCACATTTTTCACTACATACAGTGGAAAGACGTAAAGCCTGATTTCACGGTAGACATCACGGGTTATTTGGATAAGAAAATCGAGGTGTGCATGGCTTATAGATCTCAATTTTACAACCCCGATTCCGACGAACCCATCACGCCTATTGCAACCAAAGACTTTATGGAGAGCCTCAGATATCGCGCGCAGGATTTGGGCAGGTTAAGCGGCGTAGAACACGCGGAGGGCTTCACCACCGAGAAACTGATCGCACTGAATAATTTTGACGGAATAGTTGTCGGTTAAAATTTTAGTAATTATATTTGCACACGTAAAACGGTGGATGTAGCTCAGTTGGTTAGAGCGTCGGATTGTGGTTCCGAAGGTCGTGGGTTCGAAACCCATCATTCACCCTCAAAACAAAACCCTGTCGATTTCGGCAGGGTTTTTTCTTGGATAGATTCTTCTCGATAAAGCTTAAATTTCGTCTTCGGTTTTGATGGTAAACGGGTTGTTTTTAAAGCCTCTGTCGTGGCGCTCGCTGATGACCTCCTCACCCTTCTCGTCGATAATGAAATCGGTCGCTTCTTTGAAGAGCTCTGAAAAGTTTTTGAAATCTTCCTTATACAGGTAGATCTTATGTTTCTCAGAGCTGCGGCTGCCGTCGTCCGAATAGTTCTTTTTGCTCTCGGTAATCGTCAGAAAATAATCCCCGGCCTTGGTTTCGCGCACGTCAAAGAAATAGCTTCGGCGGCCCGCTTTCAGAACTTTTGTGAATATTTCCTCCTCACGTTGTCCGTTATAATCGCTCATTGTTAATAATTTGTTAAAAATAGTGTTGTTTAACAAATATAGAAGAATAATCCGAATACAGAAATAAAATTGAGCGGTCTTGTTTGCAGGCGGCTATCGGCAGATAATCAAGCGATTAAACGTCAGTAAGAACGGCGCGCGCCTTTCTCAATCACTTCCATAATCCTCCCGTTGTCCAGCCGGATGATTTTATCTGCGTTTCGCGCGCTTGATTCCCGATGCGTAATAATGATCGATGTATTGTTGCCGATTTCTTTTTCGATGTTGTTCAGGATGTTATCCTCCGTTTCAGTATCGAGCGCGGATAAGCTGTCGTCAAAAATCAGGATCTTGGGTTTGCCTATCAGCGCGCGGGCAATGCTGATGCGCTGTTTTTGTCCGCCCGAAAGCGTGACGCCGCGCTCACCGACCACGGTTTGGTATTTGTCGCGGAAACCCATGATGTTTTTGTGGACGTCGGCCACCTTGGCGAAATGTTCTATTTCTTTCTCCGACGGTTTGTCCACTGCAAAGCCGATGTTTTGGGCAATGGTATCGGAGAACAAATAACTTTCCTGCGGCGTAAAGCCGAGGTGGTCACGGTAAACGATAAGGTTATGTTTTTTCAGATCTTTGCCATCGACCAAGATCTGTCCTTCCGTCGGGTCGATCAAGCGCGCCAGCAGCAGGGCGATGGTAGATTTGCCGCTGCCCGTCTTGCCCATAATGGCAATGGTTTCGCCGGCGTTTACTTTGAAACTTACATTGTTCAGCGCGCGGATTCCGGTATTGGGATAGACGTAGCTGACATTTCTGAATTCGATATCGCCGCGGATATTGTAGATGTCATGATTAATGTTGACGATCTCGCTCTTCTGATCCAAAAATTCATTGACGCGCTGCATCGAAGCTTCGGCTCGTTGATTGACCGAAGTTACCCAACCTACCATGCTGATTGGCCAGATAATGATATTGGTATACATGAAAAAGTCGGCAATGGTACCCACGCTTGTCACGCCGCGGATATACTGTTCTCCGCCGATGTAAAGAATGGCCACGTTCAGCAGCCCGATGACAAACAGGATAATGGTGAAAAAGTAAGCTTCGGTACGCGCCAAATCCAAAGCCTTCATCATGTAATCCGTCACTTTTGATTTGTAATTCTTCTCGATGTATTCTTCCTTGTTGAAGAACTTTACCACACGGATTCCGGAAAAAGAATCCTGTACAAAAGTGGAAACCGCCGACTGGCTTTTCTGCATTGTTTTGGATTTGCCGCTGATGATGGAACTTACCTTGTAGATCACATACGAAAGCAGCGGCAGCGGAACCAGCGTCCAGAGCGTCATCCGCACATCGGTCATCAGCATATAAGCTGCGGTTATGATGATGAGTACTGCCGTATTGACCACGTACATTACCCCCGGACCCAAGTACATGCGGATGGCCACCACATCCTCACTCAAACGGTTGAGCATGTCGCCGATCGTCGTTTGTTTATAAATGCTGAGAGACAGTTCCTGGTAATGACGATAGATGCGGTTCTTCAGTTCATACTCTATTCTGCGTGACGCTACAATAATGGTCTGCCGCATCATGAAACGGAAAAAACCGGAGAGCACGGACGATCCCACAATAATTCCGCCGTTGATCAGCAAAGTGCGAAACAGCACCTCCTTTACCACATTTTTATCGGTAAGAACTTCCTGAATAACATTGACCGTTTGCCCGATAAACTGCACCTGATAAATAGCAAAGAAGTTGCTGAGGATGATAAACAGCAAGCCCCACGCGAGCAATACGCGGTGTTTTAAAAAGTAGGGATTGAGTGATTTTAAAGCTTTCAAAAGAGGCAGATGTGTGGCCCGAAGCATGGGCTCTATTGCAAAATTATGGTTTTTTATCCAAAGAGATTTGCCTAAATTTGCCGCTCTAAAAGTTCTTTGAAAAATGGTAGGAAGAAGGCAACTTCGCGAAAAGATCATCAAAACGGCTTATGCTTATCGGCAGAACCCGATCCGTACAGATGTTCTGGAAAAAAATATGTTTACCGAGATCGACAAGATTTTCAATCTCTACGTATACGAACTGAATTTCTTGGTCGGGCTTCATCAATTGGCCGAGGAACAGCTGGAAATAGCACGCAAGAAATACTTCAAAAACGAGGAAGATGAAAACCCGAACCTGAAGTTTTTGAACAACCGTGTCTTGCAGCAGATCATCAACAATGAAGAACGCATAGAGTTTACGGAAAAGCACAAAGAACTGGTCTGGGAAACCCACGATGAACTTTTGGTGAAGACCTTCCAACGGATACGCGCCGGCAAGCGTTATCAAGATTATATGTCGTCTTCCGAAGATTCTTTTGAGGACGATCAAAAGTTCATCGGTAAACTTTTTTTGCGCTACGTTGCAGAAAATGAAGATTTGCATGACCGTTTCGAGAGCCGAGAACTCGCTTGGTCAGACGATTTGCATATTGCCAATTCCTTGGTTCAGAAAACCATCGGATACATGCGCGAAGACCGCCCCGTGCACACGCTCATCAGCATTATTAAGGATGACGACGACCGCAGTTTCGCCGGTAAGTTGCTGCATCAAACGCTTTCCGACTGGGACCACACAGAAAAGAAATTGGTAGAGCGTCTGCAGAATTGGGATATAGAACGCGTATCGCTCTTGGACAAAGTGATTCTGCACACGGCCATGACCGAGATGGATAATTTCCGTCTGACACCGTCTTCCATCATCATCAACGAGTATATCGAGATTTCAAAAGTTTACTCGTCAGAGAAAGCCAACGTCTTTATCAACGGTATTTTGGATAAATATTCAAAAGATACCGCTCGAATTTAATTTGTATTTTTAGCACATGAAAAAAGGAAGATTCTTAATACTGTGCACTGCCACAACCTTTTTGTTGGCAGCTTGCGATAAAAAGCAGCCTGATACGACGGCTGCTGCCGATACACAGATGACAACTGCCGGCATGCAGGACGCAGACCAAACGGCTCCCGTAACAAGCGTTGCAGTGTCTGAGCCGCATTTTGATTTTGGCGACGTCAAAAAAGGCGATGTGGTGTCTCACACCTACGATATCACCAATACCGGCGAAAATCCGCTGATTATCTCCATGGTAAAACCCGGCTGCGGTTGCACGGCACCCGAATATTCGCGCGAGGCGATAGCACCGGGCGAAACGGGCAAGGTTACTTTGCAATTCGACTCTTCTACCTTCCAAGACAAGGTGGAGAAGTACGCCGAAGTTTTCGCCAATACAGAGAAAACACCGATTATGTTGACTTTCTCTGCCAACGTTAAATCTTAAATATGAATATGTTGACGATACTATTGCAAGCAGCGCCGCAAGGTGGCTCCATGCTCCCGACGCTGCTGATGATGGCGCTGATGTTTGTGGGCTTTTATTTTCTGATGATTCGCCCGCAGATGAAAAAGCAAAAACAAGAAAAGAATTTTCAGGAATCTCTTAGACCCGGTGCACGCGTGGTGACCACCAGCGGTATCCACGGAAAAATTGCTCAAGTTATGGAAGACGGCGTCATTGTAGAAACGATGGCGGGCAAACTGAAGTTTGAGAAAGCGGCAATTTCTCGCGAGTTTACGCAAAACCGCTTTCCCGAGATGAAGGAGGAGAAGAAATAATTAACATTTCTATAAAAAAGTAAAGCAGCCTTTTCTCGGCTGCTTTCTTCGTTTAGATCGATTTTAGTTTCCCGCGAAAGTCATCAATGCTGTTGTAGCCTTTTTCTTTCATGATGGTTTGTAGTTCGGAGAGAACACGATCGAAAATCTGCGGACCCTCTTTCGCCAATTGCGTACCTATCTGCACCATTTGTGCCCCGCAGAGCAAGTGTTCGAAAACATCGCGGCCGTTTTCTACGCCGCCGCACCCGATTACTGCAATCTGCGAATCCAACCGAGTATAAAACGCTCTGACGTTAGCCAAGGCAGTCGGCTTTACATAAGCGCCACCGATGCCGCCGAAACCGTCTTTGGGTTTGATGACAACCGATTCAGAATCTGTGTCGATGTACAGGCCGTTTCCCACCGAGTTGATGCAGTTAACATATTGCAGCGGGAATTTGTTCAGGATGGCCGCCATTTGGTCAAAGTGTGCAAAGTCAAAGTAAGGCGGCAGCTTTACACCCATCGGTTTCTGGAAAAACTCGTAAACTTGACTGAGGATTTTCTCCGTCGCCTCGAAATCGTAACCGACCTGCGGTTTTCCCGGAACATTGGGGCAGGACAGGTTCAATTCGGTAATGCCTTTAAAATCCGACGAATCTATTTTTTTCAGCATTTCTAAATTGTCGTCTGCGCACATCCCCGCAATGGAGAGAAAGTTGATTTTCTCCGGATTCTCATTTTGGTAACGGAGGGAATAGTCGAGGTAAAAGTCAAAGCCTTTGTTCGGGAGACCCATCGAGTTGATGCTGCCGAGTGGAACTTCCACATAACGCGGCGAAGGGTTTCCTTCGCGCTGCTGCGGCGTTGCACTCTTGGTAACAAATGTGCCTGCCTGGGATCGCTTCAGTTCGTCCAACTGCTCGGCTTCTTTGCACCAAACGCCGGAAGCGTTCATCAACGGATTCTCAAACTCGAAATTGGAAATGCGGGAGGTAAGATTCATTTTACTTTTATTGTTTCAGATCGGGATATAAAAAAAGCGGAAACATCTTCCGCTTGTCAATTTATTCGGTTATTTTAAGATTCAGTTCATCCAGCTGCTCATCGGCAATCGGTGCAGGCGCATCGATCATCACGTCTCTTCCCGAGTTGTTTTTGGGGAAAGCAATATAATCGCGGATTACCTCGTTGCCGTCCAATATCGCCACCAGTCTGTCCAAACCGAACGCCAATCCTCCGTGTGGCGGCGCGCCGTATTTAAACGCATTCATCAGGAAGCCGAACTGCGCCTCGGCAGCCTCAGGCGTAAAGCCCAAAAGGTCGAACATTTTAGACTGTAATTCTTTGTCGAAGATACGGATAGAGCCTCCGCCGATCTCGTTGCCGTTCAACACCAAGTCGTATGCATTGGCGCGCACTTTTCCCGGATCGGTTTCCATGAGCGGAATGTCTTCCGTTTTTGGCGAAGTGAACGGATGGTGCATGGCGTGGTAGCGTCCTGTTTCTTCGTCCCATTCCAACAGCGGGAAATCTACGACCCAAAGCGGCGCAAACTCATCGGGTTTGCGGAGGCCGAGGCGGTTGCCTAATTCCATGCGCAGTGCGGAGAGTTGCGTTCTGACCTTTGTGGCAGCACCGCTCATCAGTAGCATAAGATCGCCGGGTTGGGCGCCGAATCTCTCTGCAATCGTGGATAAATCTTCTTCCGAGTAAAATTTATTTACGGACGAAGTCAGCTTGCTGTCGGCTTGATACTTTATCCAGATCATCCCGGTTGCACCGATTTGCGGACGTTTTACCCAATCGATAAGTTCATCGATTTGTTTTCGGGTGTAATCTGCGGCGCCTTCTACATTGATGCCTACTACCAATTCGGCCTCGTCAAAGATTTTGAAGTCTTTGCCTTTGACCAGGTCGCTCAGTTCCACAAACTCCATCCCGAAACGGATGTCGGGTTTGTCGTTGCCGTATTTGCGCATGGCTTCATCAAAAGTCATTCGCGGGAAGCTGCCGAACTCTTTGCCGGTAACCGTCTTTAGCAGATGCGCAGTCAGTCCTTCAAAAACCTGCATGATGTCTTCTTGCTCCACAAAAGCCATTTCGCAGTCTATCTGTGTGAACTCGGGTTGGCGGTCGGCGCGCAAATCCTCATCGCGGAAGCACTTCACAATTTGGAAATATTTGTCCAGTCCGCCTACCATCAACAATTGTTTAAACGTCTGCGGAGACTGCGGCAACGCGTAGAACTGCCCCGGATTCATGCGGCTGGGAACCACAAAATCACGCGCACCTTCGGGCGTGGATTTAATGAGGACAGGAGTTTCCACCTCGATGAAGTCTTGGTCGGAAAGGTAGCGGCGTATTTCCTGCGCCATTTTATGGCGGAAGATCAATTTATTTTTGACGGGATTTCTGCGGATGTCCAAATAACGGTATTTCATGCGCAGCTCTTCTCCGCCGTCTGTTTCGTCTTCGATGGTAAAAGGTGGCAACTCGGCTTGGTTCAGAACTTTCAGGTTTTCCACCAAGATTTCTATTTCGCCCGTAGGGTTTTTCGGGTTCTTGCTCTCGCGTTCTATAACGGTACCGTGGACTTGTATTACAAATTCGCGACCCAACGTTCGCGCTTCTTCCATCAATTTTTCACTGCTGCGGCTCTCGTCAAACACCAGTTGCGTTATTCCGTAGCGGTCACGCAGGTCTACCCAAATCACAAAACCTTTGTCGCGGACGGTCTGTACCCAGCCGCTAAGTTTTACCTTTTCATTGACATTTTTCAGGGAGAGTTCTCCGTTGTTGTGCGTTCGGAACATTGATGAATTTTAATTGGCGCAAAGATACGCATTCGGCATAAAAAAACGGACCGCACAAAAGTACGGCCCGTCACTGTATCGCCCGAGGGCTTATTGTTTCAGGAAGATGTTGAAGAAGTCATCAATCATGCTGCCGTCATTGTCTTTATCCAAAAACTCGGTGGCCAAAGTGACCAAAGAATTGTTTTGCACGCCCTGCGCTTG
>RDDY01000190.1 GCA_003852805.1 Chryseobacterium sp. | reverse complement strand
GCGGCATATAGCTCTGCTTGGTGGTTATGCCCCAGTCGTAGCTGCCTTTATCGGCCTCGGCATTGCCTGCCAGGATTTCAAAAAACTCTGTGATCGCCAACGAATTGCGGGACAGTATGGCCACCTTGTCGCCTTTTTTCAGGTTTAGGTTGATGTTGCTGAACAGCAATTCGCCGTCCTTTGTTTTTTCCAGATCTTTTATATCGAGGATTTGGTCTCCGGCTTCGCGTTCCTGTTCAAAGATAATGGCGGGGTAGCGTCTTGATGAAGGTTTGATGTCTTCGATATTCAGCTTGTCGATCATCTTCTTACGCGCTGTGGCCTGCTTGGCCTTTGCAACGTTGGAGCTAAAGCGGGCGATAAAATCTTGGAGTTCTTTTTTCTTCTCTTCGGCTTTCTTGTTTGCCTGCTGACGCTGTTTTGTGGCCAATTGCGAGGCTTGATACCAGAACGAGTAGTTGCCTGTATAAAGGTTTAGTTTTGAATAATCCAAGTCACCGATGTGTGTGCACACGGCATCCAAGAAGTGACGGTCGTGGGATACCACGATGACGGTATTTTCATAATCTGCCAAGAAATCTTCCAACCAAGAGATCGTGTCGATGTCCAGGTCGTTGGTGGGTTCGTCCAGAATCAACACATCGGGACTGCCGAACAGTGCTTGTGCCAAAAGCACACGGACTTTGTCTTGGTTTTCCAACTCAGACATCATCTTATAGTGCATGTCTTCTTTGATGCCTACGTTGGACAACATGGTCTGTGCATCTGCCTCGGCATTCCAACCGCCCATCTCGTCGTACACCACACCCAGTTCTCCGGCGCGGATTCCGTCCTCGTCGGAGAAATCTTCTTTGGCATACAGCGCGTCCATTTCCTCTTTTATCTCAAAGAGTTTTTTGTTTCCGCGCAGCACCGTTTCCAGAACGGTAAAGTCGTCATAGGCAAAGTGGTTCTGCTCCAATACGGACATTCTTTTGCCGGGTTCCATGCTTACACTTCCGGTGGTGGGATCTTGCTCTCCGCTCAAAATTTTCAGGAAAGTTGATTTTCCTGCGCCATTGGCACCGATGATGCCGTAGCAATTTCCCTTCGTGAATTTTATATTGACGTCGTCGAAAAGTACCCTTTTCCCGAACTGTAATGATAAGTTGGATACGGTTAACATATAACTTTGTAAATTTGTGCAAAATTACGAAAATAAAGCTTAGGACAAACTGCGGCCGCGGCCGTGAAAACGCCTGATAATGAAAATAGAGAAGTCTGTAACAATCCTGAATCGCCGCGCAAGATTCGAGTATGAAATCTTGGATGAATACGAGGCCGGCATCGTATTGTACGGTACCGAGATCAAGGCGTTGAGATCCGGCAAAGCTTCTATCACGGAAGCCTTTTGTCAGTTTAAAGACGACGAACTTTGGGTGGTCAATATGTCGATTGAAGAGTACAAATTAGGAACTTTTTACAATCACAAAACAAA
>RDDY01000047.1 GCA_003852805.1 Chryseobacterium sp. | reverse complement strand
CGTGCCAGCCCGCAAAGGCGTTCCCCAAGTTCAACCACGGCCAAGTCAACTCCCAACTCAGATGCATCTTTTCAAAGCATATCCACGAAACCACGAGGAAAACCAAACCGAAATAAGTGCCCGTCTTTTTTCGGTAGAAATGATAAAACACAAAGAGCAATGCCATCAACGTGGGATTAATAAGATTCGGGATGATACCCGCAATCCACGATCTGGTTCCGTCAGGGTTCAATGAGTTGAACAACCACCAAGTGGTGAGAATATTCCAAATAAAGAAACTCAGGAACGATAAGAGGAAGACCGTCAGGGCTTGGCGCTTTATCTCATGCGTTCGGGTAATGCGATGCTCGGCCAAAAGCAACGGCACAAAAGCAAAGAATATCAGAAACGGAAAGCCATGCGCGGGCCACGCGGCGGCAAACAACAAACCGCTGAGGACGGATAAAGCTATATATCTTAACATATTCATTTATCAAATTCTTGTTCGTCAGAAGCAGTCTTCGCCACTTCTGCAAATATTTCATAAGAGCGCAGTCGGGCATCGTGGCTATAGATATGAGAAACGGCCATCAGTTCGTCGGCAGCAAAAACGCTTTGAAACTCACGCATCTGCTTTTCCACAGTTTTAGGTCCACCGATGAAGCTGGCCCACAACTGCTTTCTGAGGGCTGCTGCCTCCATGGGTGACCACAGACCGTCCATATCATCTACCGGAGGTGGGAACGGCTTGCGGTCGTTTCTCACGATATTCAGGAAAGCTTGGTAAAGCGTCGTCGCCAAATATTCGGCATGTGCATCGGTATCGGCTGCAATAACATTGACGCACGCAATAAAGTAAGGCTCGGGGAAATGTGCCGACGGTTTATAATTCTCGCGGTAAATCCGTTGAGCAACTTCCATCTGTGCCGGCGCGAAATGTCCTGCAAAGGCATACGGCAAACCGAGCGAAGAAGCCAGCCACGCGCTGTCCGTGCTCGATCCCAACATATAAATAGGAATATCCAGTCCTTCTCCGGGAATAGCGCGGACTCTGCCCGACCGGTTGTCCTTGGAAAAATAAGTTTTCAGCTCGCTGATTTGCCGCGGGAACTGCTCATTTATAACGGCAGGATTTCTGCCCAAAGCCGCAGCGGTTACGCCATCTGTGCCCGGCGCTCTGCCGATGCCGAGATCAATACGGCCCGGATATAAAGTCTCCAAAGTGCCGAACTGCTCGGCAATTACCAAAGAACTGTGGTTGGGCAACATGATGCCGCCCGAACCGACACGAATTCTCTGCGTGCCCTGTGCAATGTAACCGATGAGTACGGAAGTGGCAGAGCTGGCGATGCTGGCCATATTGTGATGTTCTGCAAGCCAAAAGCGCTTGTAACCGAGCTTCTCGGTGTGAACGGCAAGGTCCAAACTGTTTTTAAAGCTTTGCTGTATGCTGTTACCTTCACTGACAATTGCCAAATCCAGCACAGAGATATCAGGTTTCTTCATTTTTTTTTTTTAAATAAGAAATAATTGAGGAGGATGCGCAACTCGTGGTATTCAAAATCGGGCAGCGCAACTTTCCAATCATTCAATGTATGACGGTAATCTGTGGCAAAAAGCGTGCGGAACTCATCAATCTTGGATTGCGGAAAAAGTCGGCCGATATCCAAAAGGCCCGTCTCGGCCACCTTTGCCAGATGTCCGTAGACCGTAGAGGTTACCAAACCGCGCTCTTTGGCTATTTCTCCGGGCGACTTTCCGTCTTCAAACAAAGCATAAGTAACCAAGTGCGTAGGTTTCTTCTTTACTTTTACGCTGAGGTCTGCTTTGTCCGTTGCCTTAAATAAAGCGCGGTCTAACAAATGAAGGTCGGTTATGCGTTCCAAATAGTCTGCAATTTCGTCTAACAAGCTTTGTAGCGATTCGTTGTAAGCCTTCAGTCCTTTTACGCCTTTGCTCTCGGCGTATACATCTTTCAGCGGTTCAAAGATTTTCTCGGTTACCGAATTGTAGAAGAAGTTAACGGCGCCCTCGGCCTTTGCTTCAATATCCGTCCACGGCGTTTCGCCTTCCACAAACGCGACGGTCATCTGACGCAATATACGGCTGAACTTCTGCGAAATTGCATTCAGATTTTCCGCTTCCGCTATGAGTGAGTGATTTAAAGCAGCCAACTTTTTCTTATCCGAGAACCGCGAAGCCAAGGCAAAGGCGTACCATTCATCTATCCCGCGCTTCAGCCAAGACAGTTGCAATCCGTCGATAATTTTACCGATGGAGAAATCATATTTTTCGCGCTCCACGATATTTTTCACTTCTGCATTCGCATGAGTATCGCGGTGAAAAACAGCAATGCGTTTGTCACTGAAAATGATGTCGGGAGTGATTTTGGATTTCAATACAATTCCGTCCAGAGTTCGGCAGCGTGAAAGCGCCACGTACACCTGACCGCTGGCAAAGGATTTGCCGGCATCTACAATCAAGCGGTCAAATGTGAGACCTTGGCTTTTGTGAATGGTAACCGCCCACGCCAAGCGTATGGGGAACTGCTCATAACTGCCGAGAATTTCTTCTTGAATCTTCTTCTCGCCATCCAAGAAATATCGCTTCTGTTCCCACTTCTCGCGCGAAAGGGTTATTTCCTCGTCGCTGTCGGCCAAAATAACCTTAATCTTTTCGTCGGTAAGTTCCGAAACTTCAGCCAATTTGCCGTTGAAATATTTTTTATCGGTCGAGGTATCGTTGCGTATGAACATCACCTGTGCGCCTATTTTCAGTTCCAGTTCTTCATCGTTGGGATATTGGCTTTCACTGAAACTGCCCGAAACATCGGCCTTGTATCGGTAGGTATTGCCACCCAGTTCGTTGAGCTTTTTTTGGTTGATGGCGTCTGCCATTCGGTTGTGCGAACAGAGATACACGTAGGTGTCGGCGCCCGGCTCGAAGTCAGGTTGGTAACGACGGTTGAGAGCTTCCAACTCTTTTTCGGTAACCGTGGAATTGCGGATGGCATTGAGCAGTGAAACAAAATGTTCATCCGTTTGTCGGTAGATTTTGGTCAATTCCACCGTCAGAGGCTGATTCCCCCGAAGCGCATAAGCCTCAAAGAAAAACAGCGAGGGATAGTACCGAGACAGCACTCGTTCGGCATCCTCTCGAACAACGGGCGGCAGCTGGTACAAGTCGCCGATGAACAACATCTGTGCACCGCCAAACGGACGAGGGTTGCGCCGAACATGACGCAGTGAAAGATCCATCATATCCAAGACATCTGCCCGCAGCATAGAGACTTCGTCAATGATGATGATTTCCACCTCGCGCAACAGCTTCAGCTTGTCCTTTCTGTATTTGAAATGCGGCATCAGATCAGGGATGTTCATCGCTGCCGAACGGTCGATATTCTCGGTCGTCGGAACAAAGTTGCGCAACGGAAGTCCGAACATGGAATGGATGGTGACGCCGCCGGCATTGATGGCCGCGATGCCCGTAGGCGCTACAATGATGTGCTTTTTTCGGGTTTTAGAAACAAAATCGTTGAGAAAAGTCGTTTTCCCGGTGCCGGCTTTTCCGGTCAGAAAAACGCTGCGCCCTGTGTTTTCCAGCAAGTCAAATAGTCCGTCCATAAGAATAGCTCAAAGATACGAAAAGCAGCCCGCGCCATCGGGCCGAAATTTCGCATGGTATTTGATGCCGACAACAAAAATCCAAACAATGAAAACCCTTACCGCAGTTTTTCTTGGCGTACTGTTGACCTCTTGCACCGCGCGACCTTTGCCCGAAAAAGACAATCAACAACTGTTGCCCGAACAGAATATAAGTGACGAACAGCGCGATGCACAAACGCTTCAACAGCTCAGAACCGAGATAGAAACTTTGGCCGGAAGCGAACGCTGTGACAATGCCGCGGCTTGGAAAACCATTGCCATGGGTGCCAAGGCTTGTGGCGGTCCGCAAGCTTACATCGCCTACCCTGCCACGCTGGACGGCACGGAATTCCGGGATAAGGTAGAGTTGTACAACCGACAAAGTGCAGAGTTCAACCGTAAGTACGGAGTGATGTCCGATTGCGTGATGGTCTTACCACCGGCCGGCGTACGCTGCGAAAACGGAAAAGCCATTCTCATCCCGAACCATCAAATCAATGTGGAGTGATTGTCTTTTAATTTTGGATCTACAACGGTTTTCTGTTTGGGATCGGCCCATTCCGCGTGGCTGGACGGCTTGAACTCGTGGTGGAAATGAACAGCATAGACCTTGGTAAAGGCGGCACCGAAAAAGATCAACTGACAGGTATAGTTGATCCAAAGCATCAGCAGCACCAAAGTACCTGCCGCGCCAAATGCAGAACCGGGGTCGGAATATTTGAAATAGAGACCGAGCAGATATTTACCCAAGCTGAACAATATCGATGTGACGATGGCTCCTACCCATAGCGAGCGCCACTGTATTTTGACATCGGGCAAAACCTTGAACATAAGCGCAAACAGCAATGTCACAATCGCAAAACTGATAAGGATGTTCATCAGGTTGACCAGTTGGTAAGTCTCAAAACCCAAATGCGCGGTAATCCAATCGTTCAGAAGACCGATGATGGAAGTAAGTATGAGCGTTATCAGCAACAGAAACGCAATGACCAAGATCATCCCCAACGAAGTGATGCGGTCCACAACGAATTTTTGCAATGCCTTCTTCGGTTCGGATTTCACGCCCCACATCCGGTTCAAGAATTTTTGCAATTGAAAAAACAAATTGGTGGCACCAAATACAAGAGAGGCAACACCCACAGCCTTCATCCAAAAATTTTGCTTATCAATGAACGCCGCAGCCACCACGCGCTGCACCGTGCGGGCTACGTCCTCGCCCATCACGCCGGCCAACTTGTGAGTGATTTCACCTTGAATAGCCTCTTCACCAAAGAAATGTCCGGCTGCCCAAATGATGATTATCAAAAGACCCGGCATGGAAAATATGGCGCTGTAGGCCAAGCTTGCGCTGTTGTCGCTCGCGTCGGAGTCGCTCCACTCTTTAAAGGTTTGTTTGAATAAGGACCCGAGTTCGGAAAGTTTCTTCATGGAGAAAGTTTAACAAACTTCCATTCCAAAAGCATTCCATTTCCTGCAGCAGAGGCCCTAATCCTCCTTATACCAAGAGGAATATTTCACATAGTTGTTTGCTATGCGGTTGATTTCGCCTTCAATCAATTCCATGGAAACCTCGCGGATGCGCTTGGCGGGCACACCTGCCCAAAGCTCGCCCGCTTTGATGTGCGTACCTTGCGTAACCACCGCGCCCGCCGCCACTATGGCATTGCTCTCTACCACGCAATCGTCCATCACAATGGCGCCCATTCCTATGAGCACATTGTCTTGGATGGTACAGCCGTGGATGATGGCATTGTGACCGATGGAAACATTGTTGCCTATGTTGGTGGGGCTTTTCAGGTAGGTGCAATGGACCATCACATTGTCTTGGATGTTCACCTTATTGCCCATTTTGATATAGTTGACATCGCCGCGCAGGACCGCATTGTACCAAATACTGCACTGCGCGCCCATCTGCACATCACCTATCACCGTAGCCGTTTCTGCCAAAAAGGTGTCGTCTCCTATCTGCGGCGTCTTTCCATTTAGTTCGCGTATCAGTGCCATAGCCTAAGTCTTTCCGTTAAAGTTTTATTTCCCGCCAAATTACGATATTTTTGCATGGACTATATCTATAGAATCATGCATACAATCACAATAGAACCGACCGAGAATCCAAAGGTGACAAAATTTGTTGCCGACTATACACTGATTCCCGGCGCGGTGGAACTGGACCGCAACTCCGATATCTCTGAAATACCCCTTGCCGAAGAACTGTTCAAGTATCCGTTTGTCGACAAGATTTTTATTACCGCCAATTTTATTGCGGTGGCCAAACAAGACGGCGTGGAATGGGGCGATGTGCAGGACAGCCTGAAGGCGATCATCTCCGACGAACTTTTGGCCAACCCCAGAATCTACCGTCAGAAGCGCAGAGAGCTGTATCAGATCTACGCGGAGATGACGCCCAACCCGGCGGTGCAAAAGTTCGTTTCCAACCGATTGCTCCTCGACGGCTTTGTGGAGGTCAAGAATAAAGAAGCGGCAGAAGAGGTTCCGTTGGCCAAAGCTATTTTTGATGAGTTTGATTTTGTGCGCGAAGTTTTTATCAACGACAACTTTGTGGCCGTTACCAAGGACGACAGCGTGCAGTGGCACGAGGTGATGATGGCCGTACGCTCTCTGATAGCCGAGTATCTGCAAGCGGGGAAAACCGTAAGCAACCTGCCCGCGCAGAAACACGAGGCACCGGCGCAACAAATCATCAACCGCGACTACAGTGACGACGAGCAGAAAATCAGCGACATCTTGAACGAATATGTGGCACCGGCGGTGGAAAACGACGGCGGAAAGATCTCACTGATCGAATACGACGCCGACACCAAGACCGCCAAAATGCTGTTGCAAGGTGCTTGCAGCGGCTGCCCGTCTTCTACGGCTACGCTGAAAAACGGCATCCAAAGCATTCTGAAACAGTTTGTTCCCGAACTGGTGGAAAACGTGGAAGCGGTAAACGGCTAACGCATCTATGTCGGCTGTAAGTGTCGATGAATGACCAAAGCGGCGGGCGTCAGCCCGCCTTAACACAATATTAGCGCGCCCCGGCCTGAACGGAGCTCTTTTTGCGAGGAGGAAACGACGAGCAAAAAAGCGGGAGTGGAGGACGGAAAAGGCGCCCAAACAAAAAATATGGGTAAGAAAGGAATCTTGCTGGTGAACTTAGGCTCGCCAAAGTCCACCGAGGTGGAAGATGTGAAGGAATATTTGGATGAATTCCTGATGGATGAAAAGGTGATAGACTACCGCTGGTTCTTCCGCTCTCTGCTGATTCGCGGCATCATTCTGCGCAAACGGCCGGCAAAGTCCGCCGAGGCTTACAAGACGATTTGGACCGATGAAGGCTCGCCCCTGATTCTGATTACGGAACAAATAAAAGAGAAACTGCAGCAGCGTGTGGATGTTCCCGTGGAAATAGGGATGCGCTATGCCGAGCCGAGCATCAAAACCGGAATCCAAAAACTGGTGGACCAAGGCGTTACCGATATTACGCTTTTCCCGCTCTATCCGCAATACGCCATGAGCACGACCGAAACGGTGGTGGACAAGGCCGAGGAAGTGAGAAAGGAGTTCTTCCCGCAGGTACGCATCAATTATGTGGAGGCCTTCTACAACCGCGATATCTACATCGACTGTCTGACGGAGAGCATTCGCGAGAAACTGCCGACCGAGTTCGATGCACTGCAGTTTTCTTACCACGGCGTGCCCGAACGGCATCTTTACAAAACCGACCCGACAAACACCTGCCGCATCGGCGAGTGCTGCCAAATGGATGATTATCCGTCGCACAAATTCTGCTACCGCCATCAGTGCTACAAGACCACCGAACTGGTGATTGAAAAACTCGGAATCCCGAAGGAGAAAACGGTGGTATCTTTTCAGTCGAGACTCGGCAAGGACAAATGGATTGAGCCTTACACCGACGAAACACTGGAAAACCTGCCAAAGCAAGGTGTAAAGAACCTGGCGATTGTCTGCCCCGCCTTCGTGTCGGATTGCTTGGAAACACTGGAGGAAATAGCCATGGAAGGCAAGGAAGAATTTATGGGCGCCGGCGGCGAGCAGTACCATTACATCCCCTGCCTGAACGCGGAAGACCGCTGGATAGAGGTGGTCAAAACATTGTGCGAAGAAAAGCTGGAAGAGTTTTATCTGATTGGATAAACAAGGCTATAACGACAACTCTTCGGGATTGCGTCTGCCGTCCGAAAAGGCCAAAATCTCTACCGTTCGGTCGCTCCGATTTACACGATAAAAGAGTACAAAGAATTCAAGTAAGTACACCTTGTAGGTATCCTTAAACCCGACGGGTGTGCCTATAAGAGGATTTGCCGCAAGCAAGTCCTCTTTTTGTTCCACGGCATCCACTATCCGCTCAGGATATAGCGGAGATTTATTGCGGTTCAGCCAATATTCTACCGTTTTCTCGTAATCGGTAGCGGCATCTGTTGACCAGACTATTTCAAACCTCGCCGCACTCTTTGGCTCACCTCCGCTCTGCTAAGAGTTCTGCCCTGACGGAAATCCTCCAAGCCTGCGTTTATCTTCTGTTTTTGGACTTCAGTCAACTGCTCCTCGGTTTCAGATTCGGAATAGTTAAGCTCCAAAGCTTCGAAGAAAGTTTTGAGCAACGCTATATCTTTCTCTGTTTTCGGGATGACAGTAAGTTGCTTCCTTAAGACTTGCGGCTCCATAGGACGATAATTTTGTATTAAAGTTAGCGATTATTTTCTACTGAGCTACCGCACGGGCGTCCTAAATTCGCCGTACCCCAACAATGCATCGTAATTCCTGCCCTGCGGACGGTAGTAGAGAAAAGCTTGGTAAAGGTTTTCCGTTTGCCAGAAGTTGCCGTTGATTTCGCCGTAATCAAGCTTTTCGCTTCCCGGCGCACGCGTGGCCAACAGATAATTGTAGAAGCCTTGTTTCAGATAGATTTTCGCGACATACATTTTCAGCTCGTCGTCGTAATGCATCTTGCTTTCGTCGTCGGGCGTATAGTCGTTGAACTGCCCCAGCACAAAGATCTCTTTATCGACGGGTCCTGATTCCAGCGAAAAATAAACCCACGAATAATCGCCTTCGGTATCGGGATTTCGCTCAATCCCCAGATCATTTCGGCGGAAATAGAAAGCGCCGTTTACATCGGGGTTGAATTGGTAATTCAACGGAAAGGCCCAAGTAGGATGCAGCCATGTGTGGTAAGCGCCGCCGTCACTGTCGATGCGGGCCACCATGTCCATCGGTGCCGTCAGGTTTTTGTTATCAAAATAATAAAACTCGTTATTGCCCGGAAAAGCAATGTCCGTTTGTTGGAAAACAGCGCTATTTCCCACGGTAGAAGACGGCCGAATATTTGAAATCAAAATTTGCGGATTGTTGTTTTGCATCACACTGAGCGACAAGGTAGATAGGTTTTGTGTGAAGTCAGCCCCTGCGCCCTGCGCCCTTACCTGCACACGTTGGCGCACATCGGGTCGGCGCGCGTCGGCGGTTCTATCTACGCTTACCGCAACAACAGCCGCATTTTCATAGATGGAAAAGCGCTTGGTGAACAAGGGTTTCGACGGCGAACTCTCGTACACCACGAGTTCAAAATTGCCTGAAATCTTGGGTTGAATCTTGTCGTTCGGGAAGGTCAATCGGTAATGGACATACGACTGCAAAGTATTGAACGACGGTCGGTAATCGGTAATCAAATCGTTCATCGGACCGTTGGCAATTTCGGTATAGAACAAATCGTCGTGCTGCCAATTTCGGTCGAGGTGGCGAATGGTGTAGCGATAATTCCGCGTGGAATTCTGCAAGTCGTCAAAGCTTAGAATCAACTGCTCGCCAGCGGCTATGACTGCTGTTTCGTCGTTGGTCTTGGGGTTGAACAGCTGTACGCTGCGGATGTTTTGCGCAGTGAATAATGACGACAGCAACAGAAAGCCAAACAAGACGCGCATTTTCATCAATCTTTCAGAAACGGATTGTACTGTTTCTCGAAGCCAATCGTCGTCGGGTTGCCGTGGCCGCTGTATACCTTGGTTTCGTCGGGCAATGTAAACAACTGCGTACGGATGCTGCTCAGCAGTTGCGCCATATCGCCTTTGTACAAATCGGTGCGGCCGATGCTTCCTTCAAACAAAGCGTCGCCCGCAATGACAAAACCGCCATCCTTGCTGTAGAACGCCAAGCTGCCCGGCGAATGCCCGGGAACAAAGCGCAGTTCTAATGGTTGGTCGTCGAGACTCAATGTATCGTTCTCTCTGATGTGTTGTAT
>RDDY01000020.1 GCA_003852805.1 Chryseobacterium sp. | reverse complement strand
CAAAAGACAAGGTTGAGCACATCGGAAGAAAAAGGAAAAGGTGCGGCATCGGCCGAGGCGATGACAATGCCGGCAACAAACAACAGCGGATCACCAGGCAACATAAAGCCAAAAAAAACACCGGTCTCTATAAAGAGGATCAGTAAAACAAGGTAAAGCCCGCCGTTCTTCATGATCCAATCGGGATCGAGCAGATGCCGGAAAAATTCTAAGATCAATTCCATTTTATCAAATCGGTTTACCGCAAAGGGTGATTACTCCTGATGTAAGCTATCGGCCGGCTCCTGTTTTTTTCTCGCGCGGATGTTAAGAAGTTCCACCGCCAAGCTGAACGCAAGGCAGGAATAAATGATGCTCTTGCTGATGTGTTGATGGATTCCTTCGGCCACCAGAATAACGCCTATCACGACCAAGAAACTCAGTGCCAGCATCTGCAAACTCGGGTGGCGATTGATGATGCGGCTTACTGCACCGGCAAAGGCCATCATAATACCGATGGAGAATACAACTGCAATAATCATGATCACTACATTGTCCACCAAGCCTACGGCCGTCAAAATGGAATCCAACGAGAACACCATGTCCACGAGGATGATCTGGATGATGACGGTTGCCATGGCTGCAGAGGCTTTCCTGACGGCAGATCCGTGATGCTCGGTATCGCCCTGCATCTTGGAATGAATCTCCAGCGTACTTTTTACGATCAGAAAGAAACCGCCGACAATCAGAATGATGTCTTTCCAACTGATCGCCAACGGCAGACCTTCGGGATCGTCTATCCAATCGAGCGTAAACACCGGATTCTTCAGGCTTATGATCCAGCCGATCATCAGCAGTAAACCCACCCTAAAGATCATGGCGAAGGCAAGACCGATATTGCGGGCGCGCCGCTGTTTCTCCTTCGGCAATTTGTCCGAGATGATGGAGATAAAAATGATGTTGTCCACTCCCAAAACAATTTCCAAAAAAGTCAGCGTCAGGAGACTGATCCAAATTCCCGGGTTGCTGAAATCGGGCCATTCAAGTATGCTCAGTGGCAGCATAGGCTATGCGTTTTTATTTGTTGTCGCAGGGTACTCTTCACAAAACAATGTCAATCCGTTTACTATGTTATGTAAGGTACCTTCATAAAGATTGCTGCGGCAAATGTAAAAATTAAACAATCAACTTTATTGCTTTTGTTTAGATTTAACATTTTAATTGACACAAATAAATTGCGGCAACAAGATGCTGCCGGGACTAAATAAAAATTACTACTGTTCCTTATCCTCTGCAGAGACCGCCAAGCCATTCAGCCATGAACTACCGCAACAAAAAATTCAGACCCGTCAGCAATACTGCAAACGGAGAAACCACGGCCGATACCGTATTCCATTACAAACAATTCGGCAATATGCTGACAGCAGAATATTCGGGCGGAAGGATCAAATACGGGCACTTGATCGGTTTGGTCGACCACAAAGGAAATATAGAAATGCGCTACCATCAGATCAGCGACAAAGACGAACTGATGACGGGCATTTGCACCTCCACGCCCGAAGTGCTCGCCAACGGTAAAATTCGCCTGCATGAGAGTTGGGAATGGACCTCGGGCGAGCGATCAAAGGGCCGATCGATTATTGAGGAAATGTAAAAGCTGTAGGTAGAAACTCGACCCAACGATAGTTTCCTCACCCCTGCCCTCTCCTAAGGAGAGGGAGTTCCGGGGCATTATAGTCGAGAGTTGTTGAGATTCCTGCGGCGCGACAAAAGGACGCTGTTTGAACCACAACAGATACAAAGCCTTTGATGCTTAAGCCATTCCGGAACATAGTTTTTCTGCAATTTGAAGTGCACAAAAGTTTAAAGATCTTACGACTTTTATTAATATACGGAGGGAGGGCGCTACTTTTGTCACTCTGAAAGAGTCTAGACGCCGATAAGTCGTCAATAGCAGTTTAGATTCCTACGGAATGACAAAACGGAGTGCTTTCCTCAGTGCAAGGAGTATCATTTGCGCATACTGAGACGAACAGAATTTTGTCATCTTGAAAAAGGTCTAAACCATGCATGAACTCTTGGACTTTATATCAAATATGCCACTGCTATTATCACAACACGCTCCGGCTGGGAAGATCACTAAAAATAAACAGAGCTTGCAAATTTGCAAGCTCTGTTTCGCAGTTAGTCAATAATGAGTTTCGTCGTATTGACCGCAGTTCCGGTCACTGTGCGCAGTATGTACATTCCGGGCAATAACCTCAACTGTACTCTATTTTCACCGGCTTTCAAATTAAAACGGTGCAGAGAGCGGCCGTTGGCATCCAATACAACCGCCTTACCCGACTCTTTAGCCGTGACAACGAAGCTGCCCTTGTTCGGGTTCGGATATACTTGCGGTCTTTTAGCCGTTGCTTCTACCGTGCTCAGGGGACCTGCGCAGTTGAACGGCGTATAGTTTACCAACCCCAAAGCAGCGTCGTCGTTTTTATGGAAGATCACCTCTTCCACCATTTCAGCGGTTGATGTTTCTCCTTCGCGCCAGCAATTGAATCTTGCCTCAACGGGATTCGGAGTATTGTTGTAAAGTGCATAGGTAACGCCACCGTTGGCATTGCCGGCAAAAACATTCTGACCGACATTCTCCTGCCCCGCAAGATCACTGCCCAGGTTAGCTCTGGCGTTGCCCACCAGCGTTATGCCCCAAAGGTTGCCGCGGATTTGGTTTTTGGTTACAAAGATATTCATCACCTCGGGACCGTTTCCTGACAAGGATATGCCGCTGCCGCCGATATTGGGTTGACCTTCAGTGTTGTTGTTCTCAATGATATTGTTGCGGATGTGGCCGCCGCTGTTGTTGCCGGCAACGGTAATTCCGTAACGGTTGTCGCGGATGGTATTGCCGTCGATGATGACGCGGTTTACCACGCCCAGAAGCGTCGAAGCGGAGATGCCGCCTACTTTGGTAAGGCTGCGGTCGCCGATGATGGTGTTGTTCACTATCCTTAATGTATCAGTGCCGCTCGGCCCCATATTGATCTGCGGCCGGTTGCTGTTGCTTTTGTTATTGTACAGCAGCTTGTTATTCGAGAATGTTGCTGCTACTGATGCGTTGGCCGCCGAGGCAAATGCGGGCAAATCATTCTCGAGGAAAGTACTGTTCTGCACCACGGGTTTGCCGCGCGAAAATGAAATGGCGGCACCCGATGAAATCCCCGAGTTGTGACGGTAGAGCAGGCAATTGTCCATAAAGAAATCGCCGGTCAATACGCGCAGGCCACCGCCATATAAAATATCCGTATTGCGCAGGTCGGCTTTCGATCCTTCTTCAAAACGGATCCCCTTGAACGGCTGCGTGCTATTGATGGCCGTCATCACAAATTTCGGTACGTTGACTCTGAGCTCGCCACCGATCGTAAGCAGAATATTCTGCGCTATTTTCAGTGAATCCGACTCGGTGATCTCCAAACGGTCGCCCGCAGAAATGGTAATATCGGCGTGCATTTCATAAGCAGTAGCTGTGTGTCTCAGTGCAGAGGGCGCCGCAGTGGCCAAACTGCCAAGCGAATAAGTGGTACCGTTGCCCGGCGATACAAACTGAGCCTGCATCCAGACTGACAATAATGTCAACAAAAACAGATAATTCTTTCTTCTCATTTTTTAATGAAGATTTAAGGTTAAACCAAAATAATACCCGAAGGTAGTATTTATTGATCGAACAAGACCGCAGATAGCGCTTCGTCGCACAATTTCACACAGTCCAAACACGGCAGAAGCCGCTCTCAACACTTCCGTTTCGCCATGATTTTTCGTATTTTTACGGGTTCAAACTTTCTCTGAGAAACTCCCTATGTTCCTGATATTCGACACCGAGACCACCGGCTTGCCCAAGAATTTTAACGCACCGCTGACCGACAGCGACAACTGGCCCAGAATGGTGCAGATCGCGTGGCAGCTGCATGACGAGACGGGCCACCTGATCTCCAATCAGGATTATATCATCAAGCCCGAGGGTTACGATATTCCGTTCAACGCCTACCGCATTCACGGCATTTCCACCGAGATGGCCGAAAAGGAAGGTCGTCCACTGGTAGAAGTGCTCGAAGAATTTGCCGAGGTGCTCAAGCAGACGAAAGTGGTCGCCGGGCACAATATCAATTTCGATTACAGTATCGTCGGAGCGGAATTTCACCGAAAGAATATTCAGGATAGCTTACAGCCTTTGCCGTCGCTCGACACCATGGTGGCGGGAACGGATTTCTGCAAATTAGGCGGCGGAAAGAGCGGCCGTTACAAGTCGCCGAAACTCGATGAATTGTACGAGAAACTCTTCGACGAGAAATTTGACGAAGCGCACAACGCGGCTGCCGATGTGAATGCCACGGCGCGCGCGTTTATGGAAATGATCCGTCTCGATCTTTTCCCCGTGGACAAACTCGGCTTCGACAGCCCCGAGCTGCTGGAGCAGTTTAAACGAAGAAACCCTTCGCCGTTTCAGCCGTTCGACATCGTGGTTCGCCGTCAGGTGGCTGCGGTAAAAGGCCGACGCAAAACGGTCGATTTCGGAGATACCGTCGATGTGGAAATCGGGGATTATTTCAACTTCCACAACCACAGCATTTATTCCACCCTGCAATCCACCACCGCGCTGAAAGACTTGGTGAAAGCCGCTGCCGTCAACGCTTTTCCCGCAGTCGGCTTGGTGGACCTCGGCAACATGATGGGCGCTTTCAAGTTCATTTCGGAAGTCGAAAAGTACAACGGCGATGTTTTAAAAAAGAAAAAAGAAGCTGAAGAAGCCATTGAAAAACCGAAAGATTATGAACTGATTGCGGCGCAGAAAACACTGGTGCCGATTCTCGGTTCAGAGTTCTATATTTCGGCGCGCCATACGCAGAAACAGTTTACCAAGGATGACCCCGACCGCAGAAGCCAAGCGGTACTGTTGGCGAAGAATTTCGACGGCTATAAAAACTTGGCCAAGCTGTCTTCCATCGGTTTCAAGGAAGGATTTTATGCCGGCGTGCCGAGGATTTCCAAAGAGATTATCCGACAGTACAAAAGTGACCTCATTGCCGTAACGGGCGGTTTGCATTGCGAGATTCCCGCCACCATCCTGAACCTTGGTGAACAGAAAGGCGAAGAAGTATTTCTGTGGTGGCTGAACGAGTTCGGTGACGATTTCTATGTGCAGCTTCAGAATCACGGTTTGGACGAAGAAGCTTATGTCAACGAAATCCTGCTGAAGCTTGCCGACAAGCACAATGTAAAAATTCTTGCGCAGAACGAAACCTTTTATACCGATAAAGCCGACGCCAAGATTCAGGACATTGTCTCCTGCATCAAGGACGGCGAAAAGCTTTCGACGCCTGTCGGCAAAGGTTACGGCAAGCGAAAAGGTTTGCCGTCCCAAGAATATTATTTAAAAAATGAAGAAGAACTGAAGCAGGCTTTCCGCGAATATCCCGATGCGTTTTTGGCGTATTCGGACTTTCTGCAAAAGTTCGAACCCTATAAACTGAAGCGTGACGTACTGCTGCCGAAGTTCGATATTCCCGAAGAATTTCAGTCCGCTGAGGACCTGGTGGATGGTGGCAAGCGCGGTGAAATGGCGTATCTGCGACATTTGACCTACGAGGGCGCGCGCCAGCGTTATGAAGAAATCACGCCTGAAATAGAGGAACGCCTGAACTTTGAGTTGGATGTAATTGCCAATACCGGCTACCCGGGCTATTTCCTCATTGTGCAGGATTTCTGTAACGAGGCGCGCAAAATGGGCGTTTCCGTTGGGCCGGGCCGTGGTTCCGCAGCGGGATCGGCCGTGGCGTATTGTACGGGAATTACCAATGTGGACCCGATTAAATATGACCTGCTTTTTGAGCGCTTCCTCAATCCTGAGCGTATCTCGATGCCCGATATCGACATCGACTTTGACGACGAAGGCCGAGACAAGGTAATCAAATGGGTGATCGACAAATACGGTCAGGATCAAGTGGCCCAAATCATTACCTACTCGGTTCTCGGTGGTAAATCGGCTATCAAAGATGCCGGTCGCGTACTCGAGCTTCCGATTCCCGACACCAACAATATCGCAAAGCTCGTGCCTGCCACGCCGGGGATGAACCTGGATAAAGCTTTGAACAAACCCGAAAAACTACGGCCCGAGGAAATCCCATTGGTGGAAGAGATGAAGGCGATCTTGAACAATCCGCACGACAACCGCCACAGCGTACTGGACAGTGCGGTGAAGATGGAAGGCTGCGTACGGAATACAGGCATCCACGCCTGCGGCGTCATCATCACGCCCGAGGATATCAGCAACTTGGTTCCCGTATCGATTGCGGCCAAAGATGCCGGGATTCTCGTCTCACAGTTCGACAACTCGGTGGCGGAGAATGCAGGGTTGCTGAAAATGGACTTTCTGGGTCTGCGGACGCTGACCATCATTAAGGATGCGATTAAGCTTATCAAGCGCAGACACGGCATTGAAATCGATGTCGATCAACTGCCGTTGGATGACCAAAAGACTTATCAGCTTTTCCGCGAAGGCCGGACCATCGGCATTTTCCAGTATGAATCGGTCGGTATGCAGAAATACATGCGCGGTTTGAAACCCGATAAATTCGACGACCTGATTGCAATGAACGCGCTTTACCGCCCGGGGCCGATCAAGTACATCCCGAACTTTATCAACCGTAAACACGGCACCGAGGAAATTGTCTACGATTTGCCTGAACAGGAAGAATACCTGAAGGAAACTTACGGCATTACGGTATATCAGGAGCAGGTGATGCTGCTGTCGCAGAAGTTGGCCAACTTTACCAAAGGTCAGGCCGATACGCTGCGTAAGGCGATGGGTAAAAAAGACAAACCAACGCTGGACAAAATGTTCCCGCAGTTCTTGGAAGGCGGAAAAGCCAACGGTCTGAACGAGGAGAAATTGCAGAAAATCTGGAAGGACTGGGAAGCTTTCGCGAGCTATGCGTTTAACAAATCCCACTCCACCTGCTACGCGTTGATCGCTTACCACACCGCTTATCTTAAGGCCAATTATCCTGCGGAATATATGGCCAGCGTGATGAGCAACAACATCAACAACACCAAGCAGATCACACTCTTCATGGAAGACTGTAAGGCGATGGGCGTGGATGTTTTGGGACCGTCGGTGAACGAATCGGAATATGAATTCGCGGTGAACGATAAAGGCCAGATCCGTTTTGGTCTCGGTGCCATCAAAGGCATCGGCGAAGGCCCGTCGGAGGCGATTTGCAGGGAGCGCGAAAACGGCCGTTATACAAGCATTTACGATTTCTTCGAGCGGATACCTTTCGGACAGCTGAACAAGCGCGTCATCGACAGTTTGGTGTACGGCGGGGCATTTGATGAGGTGGACAATTTCCACCGTGCACAGTACTTTGATGTGGATGCCGCAGGAAAAAACACGATCGAGCGGTTATTGAAGTACGGCCAAAGCTTCCAGGACAGTAAGAACTCGGTGGAAAATTCGTTGTTTGCCGATTTCGCCGATGAAGTACAGATCGAACAACCGAAAATTTTGCCCGCTCCGGAATGGCCGAACATGTACAAGTTGAACCGCGAAAAAGAAGTAATCGGTTTCTATCTGTCGTCACATCCTTTGGATGAATTTAAATTCCAATTCAACTTTATCAACGGAAATCTGAGTAAGGAAGAAGTTTTGGCCAATGGAAAAGACGAAGAAGAAAGCATAGATGCGATTGATCTACACGAGGGCGACGATGCAGCAGAAGACGAACTCTTCCTTCCCGAAACTGACGAGGAAGCATTGACGGAAGAAGCGCCGACCAAAGCCGAAGCCAAGGGTCAGTTCAACTTCATCAGCCTTGATTCGGTGGATGCGTTGAAAGACAGTGTATTCATCGGTTTTACGCCACCGCCGGTAGAAAAGGGCGCCCGCTTCGATCGCAACAAACCGTCGCCGAGGGATTATCCGAAAGAGTTTACCGTTGCGGGCCTGATCACAGAATATACCGTGCGCGACGGCTTTGAAAGCGGTACCAAAGTGGCCTTTGTCACATTGGAAGATTACAGCGGCTCCTACTCTTTCCGTCTGAACGATAAAGATTACATGCGTTTCCGCGAGAAGTTGGCCGAGCAGCGCTTCGTCATTTTCCGATTGAAATTTGTGATTTCGAAAGACTTGCAAAAAACCTATGTGAATGTAACCGATGTGATGGAGCTGAAAGAAGCCTTCGACAAATTCGCCAAGAGCCTTTCCATCGTGGTGCCGTTTAACGAACTGACAAAGAACGACGTAGAGTTTTTCCGCTCGACCTTGGGGGAAAACAGCGGCGAACACAAGGTTAACTTCTTGATTAAAGATCCTGCAACCGACAATTTTATCGAGCTGCGTTCGCTGAAAACCACGGTGACCATTTCGCCCGAAAAACTCCGCTCGTTGACCGAGTACGAGAAGTTCCCCGTATTTCTCAATTAAAACCAAAACGGCTGCCTCTCACGAAGCAGCCGTTTTATCTTTCATTAATCGGATTAAAAATCCAAATGTTCTTTGCCGTCCTCAATCGGCACGTAATCTTCATGCATGGCCTCTTCATAGTTGACCTTCGGTCCTTTGGAGAAGCGTGCGATCAGGTTATCGAAAATCATATAGATCACCGGCACCACAATCAGCGTCAGGAACAGTGACGACAACAGACCGCCGATCACCACCCAAGCCAGACCGTTATTCATTTCCGCCGCGGCTCCTTTTGCCAATGCAATCGGGATCATACCGAAGACCATCGCGATGGTGGTCATCAGAATCGGACGAAGACGCGCGTGGTTTGCCTGCAACAGTGCGTTGAAGGTTGTCTCGCCCGCCGCTTTACGGATGTTGGCAAAGTCTACCAAGAGAATCGCGTTCTTGGCCACCAGACCGATCAACATGATGATACCCAAAATGGTAAACACGTTCAGCGAGTTGTTGGTCAACGCCAGCGCCACCAATACACCGATGATGGCCAGCGGCACCGAGAACATCACCACAAACGGATAGACGAAGCTGTCATACAGCGCCACCATCACCAGGTAAACCAGGATGAGCGCCGCCAGCAATGCATAACCGAGCGAACCGAAACCTTCCGATTGGTTTTCCATATCGCCGCTCCAGACATAGTCTACACCGGCAGGTTTTTTCAGTTGGGAAAATTTGGCTTCCCATTCCTGTGCAACCGTACCTGTGGGGCGACCCACCGTCTGTGCGTTGATGGTTACCGAAGGCGTTTTGTCCCGACGTTCGAGGAAGCTCGCGCCTGAACTTTCGGTTACCGTGGCAAATTGTGAAAGACGAATCTGCTCACCTTGGTTGTTGATGAACCTTAAATTTTCAACATCCGCAATGCTCGAACGGTTGAATGCGCTGTAAATAATGTTGATATCGTACTCGTAATCACCTGTGCGGTATTTGCCGTCATCGTTACCGCTGAAGGCCGTCTGCATGGTCATACCTACCGATTGCAGATTCAGGCCCAGCGCGGTCATCTTATCGCGGTCCACTTGTACGTTGATTTCGGGGTTACCGCCTTCCGTAGAAAGTCTGATCTCCGACGCTCCGTCAATGGTACGCAGTTGCGCCTCCGCTTGTTCGGCGAATTTCATTGCGCTTTCCAAATCGGTTCCCGTTACCACCAGTGCCAGTGGTGCACGCTCTGCACCCATCAAGCCGACCGGGACGGTGCGCACCTTGGCGCCCACCAATTCTTTCTCCAATGCACGCCTCATCTTGGCAGCGATGACGAAGGAACTCTCGTCACGTTGGTTCTTATCGACCAACACAACGTCTATCTCAGACTTGTACGGTGTGGCCTGCACGGCACCCATACCGTCGCTGCTCTGACCCACGGTGGTAATCATGCGCGTAACCGTCGGTTGTTTTTTCAGGAAGTTTTCGGCTTT
>RDDY01000369.1 GCA_003852805.1 Chryseobacterium sp. | reverse complement strand
TGACGGGATACAAACTGATAATGGACGACTGGCGCGGCTACATTATTTCGGGTTTTGCGCTCGTGTGGATCGCAAATTTCTATATGAGCGTTTTCGGTTACCTGCGTCAAAGCTTGAAATCAGAGAAAATAGAAGCCAAATTAAAAGACAATGAATGGCACGAAGTAAAAGAAACCCTCGACAAATAGAGGTCCGCCATCACCGACGAACCTTATCTTGACTCTTGGTTCTTGACTCTAAAATCTAACATCTAAAGTCTAACATCTAACATCTAATATCTAAAGTCTAACAACTAAAATCTCATCCTCTGAATCCGCACGGCGTTTAAAATGGCCAGCAGCGCAACGCCTACATCAGCGAAGACGGCTTCCCACATCGTCGCGATGCCGCCTGCACCCAATACCAACACGGCAGCTTTTACCGCTAATGCCAAACCGATATTCTGCCAAACAATCTGTTTTGTTTTGCGGCCGATCCGCACCGCCATCGGCAGTTTCGACGGTTTGTCGTCTTGGATGACCACATCTGCCGTTTCAATGGTGGCATCGCTCCCCAAGCCGCCCATCGCAATTCCGGCATCGCTGAGTGCCACCACGGGTGCGTCGTTCACACCATCGCCAACAAAGGCCACGGTGCCGTCCTGCGCTTTGATATCGCGGAATCTCTCGACCTTGTCTTCGGGCAAAAGTTCACCAAAAGCATTGTCAATTCCGAGTTCGCGCGCCACCTCAGTCACCACCGACTGTTTGTCGCCGCTCAGCATCACCGTTTTCACGCCCAAAGTTTTCAGCGCAGAAACAGCCGCTGCCGCATCTTCTTTTATTTTATCCGAAATGGCGATATAGCCCGCGTACCTGCCGTCCTCGGCCACGGCAATAAGCGTCTGCGCCGCATTGCCGTCGGGTTCAGAATAATCGATATTGAAGCGCTTGAGCAGTTTGTAATTGCCGACCAAATATTCTTTACCGTTCACCGTGGCATGGATGCCGTGGCCCGGAATTTCTTCCGAATCGGTCACTTTCAGGGTCGGATCGCCGTCGCCCACATAATGGTGAATGGCTGTGGCTACAGGATGCGTGGAGTTGCGTTCCACCGCATCAACGGCAAGGAGCAAGGATTTTTCATCGAAGCCTTGCTGCAATTTGGTTTCCCGGACTTGGAAAACACCTTCGGTCATGGTGCCGGTTTTATCGGTGACGATGGTTTTTACCTTAGCCAAAATATCGAGAAAGTTGCCGCCTTTAACCAAGATTCCGTTTCGGCTCGCTGCACCGATTCCGCCAAAATAACCAAGCGGAATGCTGATGACCAATGCACAGGGGCAAGAGATTACCAAGAAAATCAAAGCCCTGTAGAGCCAGTCTCTGAAGTCATAATCGGCGACAAAGAAGTAGGGCAGAATGATGATGGCAACCGCCAGCCCAAAAACGATGGGGGTATAAACCTTCGCCATCTTGCTGATAAACAGTTCGGTAGGCGCTTTCTGAGAAGAGGCATCCTGAACGAGTTCCAAAATCCGTGAGAGCTTGCTGTCTTCATACGCAGCCGTCACTTTTACCCGGGCCGGCGTATTCAGGTTGATCATGCCGGCCAGCACTTTCTCGCCTTTGCTGAAGCTTTGCGGCACGCTCTCACCTGTTAGTGCTGCGGTGTTGAGCGAGGCTTTGTCAGACAACAGTTCGCCGTCCAATGCCAGCTTGTCGCCGGGGCGCACCAAGATGATTGCGCCGGGCTGAACCGTTTCGGCCTTGGTCGGGATTTGACGGTCGCCGTCCATCAGAAGCACTTCATCGGGCCGCTGGTCCAGCAGTTTACTGATGTTGGTACGCGCGCGCTGCACGGCCAGTGTCTGAAAAATTTCGCCGACGGCATAAAACAACATCACCGCTACGCCTTCGGGATATTCACCGATGGCAAATGCGCCGAGCGTGGCCACCGACATCAACAAAAACTCGGAAAAGAAATCGCGGAAACGGATGCTGCGGACAGCTTCGCCCAAAACGGACAAACCGACGGGAAGATATGCCAAGGTGTACAAGACAATACGGGCCGGACCTTGGAACCAATCGGGTTTCAACCAATAATCCATCAAGAGTCCGACGGCAAGCAACGCTCCCGAAATGAGAGCAGGAAGAAAAAGCTGCAAGCGCGTCTTGTCGGCTATATCGTGCGAATGATCATGACCATCGTGGTCGTGTTGCGGCTTTTTATTTTTGGGTTCTGTTGTGCAGCATTCTGCCATAATCTTATCCTTTTAAGGCAAACTTAGTCACAAATAGCGTGCAACAGTGTTGTATCAGTCCGCGGCGTCACTGCATTCACGACAAATCCCACTGGCGGCAAAGGTCAAACCGGCCAAACTGAAACCTTCGGGGATGCTGTCGGGGTTGAGGCTGACTTCTTCAATGCAGACCGTTTTGTCGCAATTTTTACAGTGAAAGTGCAGATGGAAATTATGGTGGCAAAGGCCGTCTCCGCAGTCTTCTTCGCAATACAGATATTTGGTGGACTGATTTTCCTGTACGCTGTGCACCAGTCTTTCCTTTTCAAAAGTTTTCAGTGTGCGGTAAAGCGTGCTGCGGTCGGCATCGGGAAATTCATCCTCGATTTCGGAAAGCGAGTAGGATCGGGCGTTGCTCATCAACAAGTCCAAGACCTGCGCGCGTATGGGCGTGATGCCTACCTTGCGCTCGTACAGAAGTTGATGGATGCGGTCGGTATTCATATTATTGAATCATGTCTAAAAATTGCTGTTCATCCAGAATCTGCACCGTGCCGATTTCTTTGGCTTTCTTCAGTTTGCTGCCCGCTTTTTCGCCCGCCACCAGATAATTCAGGTTTTTGCTGACGGCCGATATGTTTCTGCCGCCGTGCTGCTCTACCAAAGCTTCTGCTTCGTCGCGGGTAAAGAGCGACAGTTTTCCCGTGAACAAAAATGTCTTGCCGCCCAAGGTGTCGGACATCGGTTCTTGTGACTGTTCCGAACGCTGCAACTGCACGCCCTGCTTGCGCAAGTCTTCTACCATGGCAGCGTTGCCTTCGTTGGCAAAGAAGTCGCGCACGCTCTCTGCAATGCGCAAGCCTACATCTTCCACTTGTATCAATTCATCAACCGATGCATTTTTCAGTTCGTCGATGGAGGAAAAATTCTTGGCCAGTTTCTTGGCAACCGTTTCGCCGACATGACGGATGCCCAGCGCATACAGCACCCTTTCAAACGGAACTTCACGCGATTTATCGATGCCGTTGATGATGTTCAGCGCAGACCGCTCGGCCATGCGTTCCAGCGGCAGCAGTTGTTCCTTGGTCAAATGGTAGAAATCAGCCACTGTTTTTACCAAGCCGGCGCGGTACAGCTGCTCGATGGTTTCCGAACCCAGATTGGCAATATTCATGGCTTTTCTGGATACGAAGTGGATCATTTTACCGACCACCTGCGGCGGGCAATGCCATTCATTCGGGCAGAAGTGTGCCGCTTCGCCTTCATTTCTGATCAGTTCTGTTCCGCATTCGGGGCAATGGGTAGCGTAGGCAACAGGCTTCGGATCGGGATTGCGTACGGCGGTATTGACACCGGTAATCTTGGGGATGATTTCTCCGCCTTTTTCTACATAGACGCGGTCTCCCTCGTGCAAATCCAATTTCAGAATGATGTCGGCGTTGTGCAGTGACGCGCGCTTCACCACCGTGCCGGCCAGCAGTACGGGAGCCAAGTTCGCGACGGGAGTCACCGTGCCCGTGCGGCCCACTTGGTAACTGACGCTCAGCAAATCGGTCTCGGCTGTTTCGGCTTTGTACTTATAGGCCATGGCCCAGCGTGGCGATTTTGATGTATAACCCAGCAACTGCTGCTGCCGCAGATTATTCACCTTTATCACAATTCCGTCGATATCGAAATCGAGATCGTGGCGGCTGGTTTCCCAATGCTCGATAAACGCCCGAACTTCATCTATGTTTTTGCAAAGCTTTGCAAAATCGGAAGTATGAAAACCCCAGTTGCGCGCTTTCTGCAACAGTTCCCAATGGCTTTCTGCCGGCAGCTCTTTGCCGATCAACTGATAAAGCACGGCCGAGAGCCCTCTTCTGCGCACCTCGGCGCTGTCCTGCAATTTCAGGCTGCCGCTGGCCGTATTTCGCGGATTCATAAAGGCTTCGTAACCTTCTTCGGCGCGGGCGGCATTTATTTTTTCGAAAGCTATATGCGTCAGGTAAATCTCACCGCGAATGAAAAACTCTGCAGGATAATCGCCGTGCAGTTTTAATGGCACGCTGGAAATGGTGCGGACATTGGCGGTAATCTCGTCTCCGCGAAAACCGTCTCCGCGTGTGACGGCTTCCGTCAACTTGCCGTCGGTGTATTTTAGTGAAATGGACGTACCGTCAAATTTAAGCTCGGCCACAAATTCTACTTCTTCCGTACCCAAACCACGCACGACGCGGTTGTACCAATCATCGATGTCGTCAAAGTTGTAAGAATTGTCCAGCGAGAACATTCGGTATTCATGCTCAACGGTGGGGAAATTCTTGGTAACGCCGCCGCCTACGCGCAGCGTGGGAGAGGTGGCATCGTAGAACTCGGGATGTGTCGCCTCCAACTCGGCGAGTCGACGCAGTTTTTCGTCGAATTCAAAATCTGAGATCGTTGGCCGATCCAGCGTATAATAGTTGTAATTGTGTTGATGAAGCTCGGTGCGCAGGTCTTCAATCTGCCGACGGATGTTCTCTGACATATTTTGACAAAAAACAAATGTAAGCAAAAATGTGCAGGCTATTCGTCCTTATAATCGTCGCGAACTTCGGCGCTGTTGGCGAAACAAACGGGAGACGCAGATTCATTCGGCGGCATCATTCCCGAGTTGTATTGTGCCGATTTTCCCCGCGGGATGCTCAGGCTCTGCCATTTTTCCGCTCGCAAATTCTTCGCTATAAAAACGATCTGGCCGATGTGGTAAGCGTAGTGAGCCACTTGCCGCAGCAGCGCGTCGAAAATGCTGTGTGCCTCGCCACGAATGGTTACGGTCTTTTCTAAGTCGTCATCCGTCAGTTCTGCAAACACTTCATCCAAGATCTGCCAAGCGCTTTCCCAGTCTGCAAGCATCGTAGCTTTATCAGAGTAGGCGTTTTCAAACTCGGTGTCTCTGTTTCGCCAAGGTTTTTCTCCATCTGTCGTGCGGAAATCTGTGAAGCGTGAGCGCATGTTTCCGCAGATGTGTTTTACGACGATAGCGATGCTGTTGCTTCCCTCATCGGGACGGCGGGAAATATCCGAATCGCTCAATTGCGCAAACGCTTTTTCGGCAAGATCTTTATAAAACAGAAATCGCTTTTGGAGGGTGGCTGTCAGTTCCATGATTGTTTTTATACAAAGCAAAACCGCTCCTTGCGGAACGGTTTTGTTGGGTTGACTTTTATTCTTCGTCTTCGTCTTCTTCCAAGTCGTATTTTTCCAGCTCGGCATCGCACCATTTGAAAGCCTCTTCGATGATTTTGGTTGCTTCGTCGGCCAACTGTTCCTCGTTGTCGCCTTCCAAGTCGTCCAGCCACTCCACTTCCTCTTCCTCAACATTCAGGATAAAGCGCGGATATTCTGTGTGAACCACGAACAGATCCTCGGGCATGTCGGTATTGTCGGCCAATAAAAACTTAGGTAGTTTCATAATTTGTAACTTTTAGTATTGTCAATTGTTTCAAAGGTAAAATAAATTTACGGAAAGTATGCGAATGCGTTTGTTTCTCGACGGTTATTTCGCAAACATCTCAGATACCTTCTCCGCTTTCTTGCTTTCGGAATAATCGTAGAAACCTTCGCCGGATTTCACGCCCAATCTACCGGCCGTTACCATATTGACGAGCAAAGGATTGGGCGCGTATTTCGGGTTTTTGAAGCCGTCATACATCACGTTCAGAATGGCAAGGCAAACGTCCAAACCTATAAAATCTGCCAATTGCAGCGGCCCCATCGGGTGCGCCATGCCCAGCTTCATCACCGTGTCGATCTCTTCTACGCCCGCAACGCCGTTGTACAGAGTCTCGATGGCCTCGTTTATCATGGGCATCAGGATGCGGTTGGCCACAAAGCCCGGATAATCGTTGACTTCTACCGGAACTTTGCCAAGCGTTTTTGACATTTCATAAACCGCATCAAAAGTTTCTTTGGAAGTGGAGTAGCCTTTGATGATTTCTACCAATTTCATGATCGGCACGGGGTTCATAAAGTGCATACCGATTACCTTCCCGGGACGCGTGGTTGCGGCGGCAATTTTAGTGATGGAAATAGATGAAGTATTGGTAGCCAAGATGCAGTTCTCGGGCGCCAGTTCGTCCATTTGCTTAAAGATTTTCAGCTTGAGTTCCAGGTTCTCAGTGGCTGCTTCTACAATAAGATCTGCATTGCCGGCTGCGTCTTCCAGTTTGGTAGAGGTGGAAATGTTGGCCAGAGTCTGTTGTTTTTGTTCTTCGGTAAGCTTGCCTTTGGCGATGATGCGGTCCAGATTGGTAGTGATGGTTTTCATGCCGCGGTCTATGGCTTCCTGCGAAACGTCTACAAGGTTTACCGTGAAACCGGTTTGCGCAAACGTATGTGCAATGCCGTTGCCCATGGTGCCGGCACCGATGACTACAATATTTTTCATTTTTGGTTAAGGTTGTTTTTGTGAAGTGAAATATTGATACGCTGCTTTAGAAATGTCAGCAATAACTTTCTCGTTTACGGCTTCGCTTTCCTTGGAGTCTGTAACAAACACGCTGATGGCGTAGCTGCGGCCGTCGGGCAATACAACAAGGCCTGCATCGTTAACGGCGGCGGTCATGCCGTTTTGCGTAGCCGAACTGCCCGTTTTATGTGCAAGAACAGCCTCCGTCGGCAAACCGGCAATCAGTCGGTTTTTGCCCGTGGTGGTGGAAACCAAAGTGTCGTACAAAAACTCCGTGCTGTCGGGCGAGAGCAGATCGCCGTTATAGAATCTGATCAGCGTCTCGGTAACCGAGTTGGCTGTCGACCAATTATTAAACTGATTGTTCCAATTTTCTGCCATGTAAGCTTCGCCGCCCGCAATATTGAAGTCGGTGATTTTTTTGCCGTTGATAAAAGCCTGTACTTTTTCGGGACCGCCGATGAGCCTGATCAAGATGTCGGCGCCGTTGTTATCGCTCTGCGCCACGGTATAAGTCAACAGTTCGATCAGCGGAATCTCAGCGTCACCGATCGGGTATTTCTCTTTCAACGGACTCCACGTGCCTTCTCTCAGTTCCGATGCTTTTACCGGAATCTTTTGGCTCAGGTAAAATCGGCCTCTGTCCACATCGGCCAAAACCGCCATGGCTATGTGAAACTTGAAAACACTTTGCAACGGAACGTGCAAACCGCCGTTCAGTCCGTAATGTAATTCGGGCCGATCGATGGAGCGGACGGCAACCGCAACCGTGGCTTTCTTGCCGCGCGTGATTTTCCTGATGTCGCGCTTTAGATTTTGCCCGAAAAGAATCTGTGAAAAGATCAATAGAAAGAATATCGTTTTTTTCATATCAACCGATAAGATTTAAAATTTTTAGTGCAACCTTTAGTGCCTCGGTGCCGTCCTGCAATGAGACTTCTACGTTTTTATCCTGCGTAATGGCATCTGCAAAGCTTTCCAGCTCGTCCAAGATGGCGTTGTTGGGCTGAATGTTCGGATATTCAAATAGGATTTGATTTTTTTCGCCCTCGGCATTTTCGATAATCATATCGAAGGCCGACGGATTTTCGGGTGCTTCTTTCATGCGGATGACTTCGGCTTTCTTCTCCAAAAAGTCGACTGAAATGTAAGCGTCTCTTTGGAAGAATCGGGATTTGCGCATTGCCTTCATCGATATTCTCGATGTGGTTAAATTAGCCACGCAACCGTTCTCGAATTCTATTCGCGCGTTGGCAATGTCGGGCGTTTTGCTGACCACGGCCACGCCGCTGGCATGTATGCTTTTCACCTCTGATTTTACCAACGAGAGCAGGATGTCCAAATCATGAATCATCAGATCGAGCACCACCGACACGTCCGTCCCGCGCGGATTGAACTCGGCCAAACGGTGGATTTCGATGAACATCGGGTCGTCTATAAACGGCTTGGTCGCAATAAATGCGGGGTTGTAGCGCTCCACATGACCTACCTGTGCCTTGATACCCGACTCATGACAAAGTTCTATGATTTCACGCGCTTGTTCCAAGGTTTGCGTCACGGGTTTCTCTATGAAGAAAGGCAGGCGGTGTTCGATGGCTTTCTTGGCATAATCATAATGGTACAAAGTAGGCGTTACAATGTCCAACATTTCTATACGCGAAAGCAACTCGTTGAAATCCTCGAAATAACGGTAGCCGAATTCTTTTTCCAAACGGCGGCCGTTTTCTGCGTCGGCATCATGAAAGCCGATCAGCTCGTACTTTGGAGATTCGTTCAACAATCTCAAATGGATTTTCCCGAGGTGCCCCGCCCCTACAAGTCCCGCTTTCAACATAGAAATAAAATTTGCGTAAAGATAAGATTTAAGCCTGTAAAATAAATCTTACTGTTCGGGAGCCGACTGCGAATCCGTTCCGAGCTTTTATATCGCGAAGCAGTTTGGTTTTGGCCGGGTTAAATCCTTACTTTTGCGCTATGCTCGATTCGTTTGTTCATAAGGGTAAGCGCAGGCTTCTCATAGATTATCTGCGCGATCATGTGGGAATTGCCGATGAAGCCGTATTGCGCGCAATGAATGAAATACCGCGTCATTTGTTCTTGGAGAGCGTTTTTGAGGATTTCGCTTATGAGGACCGCGCGTTTCCCATTGCTGCCGGCCAAACCATTTCGCATCCGTCGACCGTGGCAGAACAGACCCAACTGTTGCAGTTGAAACCCGGTGAAAAAGTGCTGGAGATAGGCACGGGAAGCGGCTACCAAACGCTGGTTCTCGTGGAGATGAAAGCCACGGTGTACACCGTAGAGCGTCAGAAAGAATTGTTTGATTTCTCGACGCGGATTTTCAGAAAACTGAATCGCGAGCCGCGCTTCCAAAGCTTCGGCGACGGATTTGCAGGGCTGCCCACCTTTGCGCCTTTCGATAAAGTGTTGGTTACTTGCGGCGCCGAGAGCCTGCCAACCGAATTGCTGCGGCAGCTGAAAATCGGCGGCCAAATGGTAATCCCGATCGGAAAGACCGATGAACAGCTTCTATACAGATTTACAAAGGTTTCGGCAACAGAGATCGAGCGTGAAGAATTCGGCAAATATAAATTTGTGCCGATGCTGGCTCAGAAGAATTGATGTAAAGTCAAGCAGAATCAAGACCGCGCATCATCGATGAGTTTTATTACGCTATCTATATGATGTTCGCACAGCAGAAAGAAATCTCCGCATCTGCGTAAACTGTTGAAATCCACTTCCAGTACAATTTCTTTCACTCGGCTGTAATCGTGCCGATGTGTTTTCCGCTTCTTGAAATACCTGCCGCGCTTGGTGTTCAACAGGATTGAAAGACCGAACTCTTCGTCATTGCAAGCGACGGAAATATCGATGCCTTTGTGGTAATCGGTCGCGAGGGAATAGCGCACCGCCTGAAACCGACCGCTCTCTTTCAACAGCAGATAAAAGTGGAAATCTCTTAAGATGGACGGATACGTTCTCAGCAGCCGTGCGCGTACGGCGGCGGCAGGATAGTTTTTTTCTCTGTAAATAACCGGGCCGTTCGTCAGATCTATCTCATGCACCTCACTGTAAGCATTGATGAATTCTTCTTCTGTCGGGACGCTGAGTTTTTTGAACAAGAAATAATAGAAAGCCACGATGGCCGGCGGCAGCTTGGCATTTTCCACCGACGGATCGCATTCCAAGTTCTTGCCGCTGTATGTGAACGACCCGACAAGTTCTTCGACCGATAACGCTGTCAACGGCAACCGACGAACTGCGCAAACTTGGTCGCTCATCAAGCAAATATCGTCGATGTTCTTGGAAAAAAGCCCTTGGTTTCGTTTCGGCATCGTCGGCTTGGTTAGAAATTAA
>RDDY01000276.1 GCA_003852805.1 Chryseobacterium sp. | reverse complement strand
ACCCACATATCCTTATTTTTTTTTTCAAGATTAAGACGGATTACGATATCAATGACTATGAAATAGGCAAGCGCCACAATCTGGAAATGATAGACGCGCTGGACGAAAACGCCGTACTCAACCGCTACGGAATGCATTACGAGGGCAAAGATCGTTTCACCGTTCGCAAGGAAATTGCCAAAGAGCTTGCAGAGAAAAACTTGTTGGCAAAGTCCGAGGATTACGTCAACAAGGTGGGCACCTCTGAAAGAACGGGCGCGGTGATAGAACCTCGCTTATCCGTACAATGGTTCCTGAAGATGAAAGATTTGGCCGATCCTGCCTTGCGCGTGGTGATGGAGGATGAGATAAAATTCTGGCCGGAGAAGTTCAAAAACACCTACCGCCATTGGATGGAGAATGTCTACGACTGGAACATCTCGCGCCAACTGTGGTGGGGGCAGCAGATTCCGGCGTATTATTACGGCGACGGCGAGGACGATTTTGTAGTAGCCGAAACACGCGAAGAAGCATTGAAACCGGCGCGTGACAAATCCGGAAATCCTCAATTGTCCGATGCCGACTTGCGTCAGGACAACGATGCGCTGGACACTTGGTTCTCGTCTTGGCTGTGGCCCATGTCTGTATTTGACGGCATTTTGGATCCCGACAATAAAGAAATCAACTATTATTATCCCACCAACGATTTGGTCACCGGGCCCGATATCATCTTCTTCTGGGTTGCGCGAATGATTATGTCCGGATTGGAATACAGAAATGAGGTTCCGTTCAAGAACGTATATTTCACGGGGATCGTCCGGGACAAGCAGCGCCGGAAGATGTCGAAATCTCTGGGGAATTCTCCCGATCCTATCGAGCTGATCGATAAGTACGGCGCCGACGGCGTACGCGTCGGGATACTGTTGAGTTCCGCTGCCGGAAACGATCTGCTGTTCGACGAAGACTTGATGGTTCAGGGACGAAATTTCGCTACGAAAATTTGGAATGCTTTCCGCCTTACACAAGGTTGGGAGAAAGAGCAAGATGCAGAGATTCCCGCCGCCTCGGCCGAGGCAATCACTTGGTTCCGCGAACAGTTTGCAAAAGCAACTGCGGAAATGGCGGACCAATTTGCCAAGTTCCGAATCTCCGATGCTTTGCACATTTTGTATAAGCTGATCTGGGACGATTTCTGCTCTTGGTATCTGGAAATTGTCAAACCCGGTTACGGCTCGGCCATCGGTGCAGAAGTTTACCGCCAAACCATGGAGTTTTTCGAGGACCTGATGAAACTCCTGCATCCGTTTATGCCGTTCCTGACAGAGGAAATCTGGCAAAGCATTGCAGAGCGTTCGGCGACTGAAGCTTTGGTAATTTCGCGTCAGAAAGAGATCGGTACGTACGATGCCGCGGTTGTGGAGCAATTCGAGCAGACACAAGAGATTGTTACGGGCATCCGCAACTACCGTCAAAGCAAGAATATCTCTCCCAAAGACAGCGTGGAGATCTTCACCAACGCTGCCAATTTCCATAATGAAGCGGTTATCCATAAACTGGGCAACGTTACTGCCATTTATTTTGAGACGAAGACCGATAAGCCTGCATACAGCTTCTTGGTAGGTTCGGCCGAGCTTTCCGTTCCGTTGAGCGAAAAGCTGGATTTGGACGAAGAACGCCGCAAAACCGAGGAAGAACTGAAATATCTGAAAGGCTTCTTGCAATCGGTCGAAAAGAAACTAGGTAACGAGAAGTTTGTAGCCGGAGCGCCTGCTCAAGTCGTGGAAAACGAGCGTAAAAAGCAGCAGGATGCACTGGAAAAAATCGCCTTGTTGGAACAGAAATTAACCGCTCTTTAATGGACCACATTAAAAATATTGCACGTCTTTTCAATTCATCGGCGGTAGAATCTCCGTTGCTGGAGACCTTTGATGCCGGTGTCTTGGAATTAACATCGGGGCGCTTGGTGGCAAGTGATCCGTTGACCACCCCCGATATTTTGCCGTTCACCACGTTGTTCCCGACGGGCCAATTCAAAACACTGATTCACCGCGAGAGAGAATCGTCATGCGTTGCTTATGCGGAAATTGTTTTCGGCGACGAGAAAATCGAACGCTGGGAAATGGCCCTGACAGACGGTCAGGATTTGACGCAACTTCAAGGCGAGGAAATCTACGGTTATCCCGTAGAGAGCGGAATGGGCTGTCTGATGGACGCCGCTGTGCAAGCGGATTTGCAGAGGCTGGAGCAAGAGATTTATGAGAAGAAAGGTGATGATTTTATGGGGATTTACGAAGAGTTCTTCCATCCGCATTTCTTTCACGAAGACGGTGCCGTGGATCAGTTTGCTCTGCTCAAACCGTACGTAGAGAAAGCCGGCAACTTACTGGCTTTTGAGGCAGGTTACGGCGAGGGCTTTTATGCTTCCTACATCGGTTTTGCGAAAGACGGCCGACCGATGAAGTTGGTTACGGAGTTCATCGAAATTCTATAATCTGCCGATGGACATTATCGCTGCAACCAAGCGCTTTGTAAAAGAGAGTTTGGCCCAAGCCGATGCGTCGCACGATTGGTTCCACATAGAGCGCGTGCTGCGTTTGGCCGAGAAGATTGCCGATAAGACATCGTGCGATAAAACGGTGGTTCGACTGGCTGCTTTGCTTCACGATATTGCCGATGCCAAGTTTCATAACGGCGACGAAGAGATCGGGCCTGCCACCGCCGTTGCGTTTTTAAAAGAACAGAATGTGTCTGCCGATCTAATAGATCAGGTGGAGTTCATCATTCGGCATATCTCGTTTCGCAACCGTATGTCGATACCGAAAGAGTTGCCGATTGAATTCCAAATCGTGCAAGATGCCGACCGCTTGGATGCTTTGGGCGCCATCGGTATTGCGCGCACCTTTCATTTCGGCGGCATGAAGAACAACCTGATTTTCCACCCCGACATCTTGCCTGCTCATAAGCAGTCTCGTGCACAATACACAAAATCAAACGGCACGAGCATCAACCATTTCCACGAAAAATTGCTGCTGTTGAAGGATCTTATGAATACCGACGCGGCCAAAAAAGTGGCAGCGGAACGGCACCGTTTTATGGAAGAATTCTTGGAGCGTTTCCACGCAGAATGGCACGGAGCCGTATAACGGATTGTTTATCTTTGCAAGGTTTATGATTGCAACTCTAATCATTATTTTCATCGCCTTGTGCGTTGCACTGGCACTGACTACGGTAGACCGAGGAAAACCGCGGATGTTTGCGCGTGCCGCTCGTTTGGTCGTTATTGCGGCGACCGTTGCGGCGTTCGGTTATTGGTTTTTCCAACGCAGTTTCGCGGGATTGAGAGAAGATGCACTCTCTGTGCAAGTGATCAACCGACTGCCGCAGCCGATGGATTTTTATAGCATCCGCGTCAACAAAGACGGTAACTTGGCCAAGCACCTCGGCGTAATCCACCCCGACTATTACCGCATTGAATATTTCAACATGGAGGATTCCGATGAGTTTTGGCTTGTCGGTTTCTTGGGGAACGACCGAGTCGCTTATTTTTCTCAGCACCGCGTGCTCAATAAAAATGAGGATCAATTGGTAGAGGTCAATAACTACATTAACCAGAGCCAGAAACTATCGACCAAAGCAGCACGCCAAATTGCCGAGTTGCAGGCGACCAATGTGCGAGAGGCCATTTGGGTAACGCTGGATCTGTTGCTGCTTTTCCTGAATACGGTTTTATTCCTCCGCAGAAAAGCAAAATAAAAAAACCGCATCGTTGGATGCGGCTCTCGGTTTATTTCTTGTTCTTCAACTCTTCTTTGTCTTTATCGCTGGGGTTCCAAACTTTTACCTCACTGTCTTTGTTGAGGCCTGATAAGATCTGAACATTGATGCCGTCACTGCCCCCGAGCGTCACGTATTGTTTCTTGAAGCTTCCGTTGGCTTGCTTCACTTCCACAAAGGCGCGGTCGTTTCCGTTGGTCTGCTTCTCGTACTGAACCAAGGATTCATCCAGCAGCAGAGCGTTTTTTTGGCTGCTTAAGATAATTTCGCCGTTGGCGCTGAAGCCTGCGCGTATATACTCGTTGGTCGGGTTGAAGACATCGGCTTCCAGCGGAAATTTTATGGTGCCGCTCTCGTCTTTGCCTTTGGGCGCTATCAGGGTCAGTCTCCCGGGGAAAGTTTTGTTCTGCAACGCACCGATGATTATTTTCATATCCATCCCTTCTTTCAACTTTCCGGCTTGCGCCTCATCAATTGTTCCTTTGAATATCAGTGAGTTCAGGTCGGCAATGGTACAGATGGTGGTTCCGGGGTTGAAGGCGTTCGCTTCAATAACCTGCGTTCCTTCTTTGACGGGAATTTCCAATACCGTTCCCGCAGATTTTGCACGAACCTGCGTGGTAGCCATGCTTTGCAACTCAGGCGTAGAGCCTGTGCGCACTATTTGCAGGCGTTTCTGTGCTGCGGCCAATTGCTGTTGAGCCAAGCGCTGCTGTTGCTGCACGCTCTCAAATTGCTGCTTGGCCGTTATGTATTCCTGACGCGAGATCACGCCTTGGTCAAAGAGTTTTTTCTGCATTGCATACTGCTGTTGCTGGTTGGCAACATTGGTGCGCGCATTGTTCAGCTGTATCTGCATATTGCTGATGTCTTGCTGTGCATTGTTGATATCCGATACGCTGGGCACAATGCGGATGGTGGCTATCAGTTGTCCCGCCGTTACACGGTCGCCCTCTTTTACACTGATGGTTTGGATGATGCCCGATATATTCGGTTTGATCTCGATCTCCTCGCGCGGCACAATGGTTCCGGTGGCGGTCACCTTATCCTCCAAATCTTGGACAACGGGTTTGCGCGTCAGGAAAGTCTGAGATTCTGCCGAGTTGGATTTTACTAAATAAGAAATACCCGAGAATAACGCAATCAGCAGTATGACGCCGAGCAGTATGTAGAGTATTTTCTTGAATCCGGATTTCTTTTTCATGCGTATCGTTTTTTCTTAAATGCTTTATTCTGTGCGCAGCGCTTCAATCGGTTTTATCCGTACGGCGCGCTGTGCTGGAATCAGTCCGATGACCAAGCCCAGTACCACCATAATGCTCATGGCTGCGAAGACATTGCCGTAATCCACCGTCGGGTTGTAGAACGGAAAACTGTCTTGGTCGCGCGTGGCAGCGTTGAGGATCATCAGAACAAAAATTCCGGAAATGAAACCCAACAGCCCCGAACTCAGGGTTATCACCACCGATTCCAGAAGTATTTGGTTTCGTACCTCGCCGGGTTTGGCGCCCAAGGCGCGTCTGATTCCTATTTCTTTGGTTCGCTCGGTTACCGTAATCAGAAGAATGTTGGAAATGGCAATGACGCCCGCCAAAATGGTGAGCGTACCTACGATGATGGTAAGAAACTGCATGCCTGCTAAAAAGCCCGTTAACTTCTTGAATTCTTTACCAAGGTTGAAGCTGCCAAAGGCGTTGGTGTCTTCCGGCGAGGCGCCGTTTATTTGCTTCAGTTCTGTTTTCACCTGTTCTTCCACCACATTTACGTCGGCGTCGGGTTTACTGACAATCGCAAAGAAATCTACCTTGTCACCCGTATTGTACAATTTGGCGAAAGTGGTGAACGGAATGAAGGCCGTTTGATCGCTTGTCAAACCTCCGCCTCCTTGTTTCACGCGAAAAACGCCCACTACATTGAAGAAGATGCCGTTGAGGTTGACCGATTGGCCTATGGGGTTTTCATTCTTCTTCGATTCAAACAGATTCTTATAGATTTCTTCACCGATGACAATCACGTTTTTTCTGCCGGCGATATCGGCATCGTTGATATATCTGCCGTAAACCAGCTTCTTTTCAGAAATTTTATTGCCGACGGGAAAGTCACCGGTTATGCTGTAACGCGCCTGTTTGCCGCTTCTGGATATGGTTTCGCCGCCGCTGCCGAACATGCCGCGCGAGTTCTGTGGAGAAATGTAGTCTATCTGCGGAATGGCCTGCTGCAATCTGTCGATATCTTGCAGATGCAGTTCCATCAGTCGGCCTTTCGGGAAGCCGTTGTACGGAATGTTGGTGCTCTGCGCCCACAGAAAAATGGAATTGGTGGCAAAACCCGAGAAGAGTTTGTCAAAGCCGTTCTCCATTCCCTTTGCCGCACCCAGCAGCGTCACATACAAGAACATGCCCCAGCCCACACCGATCATGGTGAGGAAGGTGCGCAGCTTGTTGTTGCGCAGCGAGTGGTAGATTTCTTGCCAAGTGTCTCTGCTGAAAAGAATGGACATTTCTTAAAAATTATTGCAGTGCGGGTTACTCATTTCTCAACGCTTCTATCGGTTTTATGCGTGATGCTTTATAGGCCGGGACGAAGCCGGCAATCAATCCGGCGAAGATCAGACAAAAGAAGGCAATGGCAATCAATCCCCAGCCCACGCCGGGATCGGTGATAAAATACTTGACCAAACTATCGCCCAACAGCCGCAGTGTCAATACACCGATGCCGACACCTATCAGGCCCGATACCACCGTTATTACCACACTCTCTTGGATGATCAATCCCACAATGCTCGACGGTTTTGCGCCGATGGCTTTGCGCACGCCTATTTCACGCGTCCGTTCTTTCACAATATAAACCATGATATTGCTGATGCCAATGATGCCGGCAATTAAAGTACCGAGGCCGATGAAGCCTACCACGACGGCAATTACAAACATAAACTGAACTGTTGTTTCGTTCTCCTTTGCACGGTTCACCACAATCACCGCTTGCTCGTCATCGGGCGAAACCTTGTGTTGCGCTTTTATCTCGCGTTCCAGATCCTCGCCGAAGGCCACCGCTTCAGCGGGCTTGAGGTCTTTGTTGTAGGTCAAAAGAATCGAGCTCAGCGTGTCGGAGCCTTTCTTCATTTGTTGAAGCGTGGAGATGGGCACCACGACTACGCGCTCCTCGCGGTCGCCGCCCTCGTCGGAAAATACGCCGATAATCTTAAACATGGCGCCGTTCATATCTAATGTTTGACCGATCGGGCTTCCCCTCCGCACCATATCGCGTTGAATCAGTCGCCCGATGACGGCCACGTTGTGTTTTTCTTTGACGTCTCGCTCAGAAATGTAGCGGCCGTCAACCAGATTGCGTTCTTCTATTTGTTGATCGTCGGGTGTGGCACCGATCACCGAGTAATTGCCGCTTTCTCTGCCGTATTTCACCAACATATTGGTAGAGTAGCGCGGGCTGGAATATTCAATTTTTTCGGGAGCCGTTTCGGTAACCGTTCGGTAAGATTGATTGTTCAGGCTGACCTCACGATCGGCTTGCAAGCCCTGATAAGCAATGGAAGTTTTCCCCGTGAAAATCTGTATCAGGTTGGCAGCGTCGCCTGCGAAGGCCGTGTTGAAGGTGTTCTGTATTCCGTTACCGATGCCGAACAGCACAATGAAAATGAAGAGTCCCAGCGCCACCGTAAAACCCGAGAGCACCGTACGCAACACGTTGCTGCGGATGGAACTGAATATTTCTTGCCAGCGGTCGATGTCGAACATTTCGTCAGATTAAAACGTGTTGCCGGATAAATTCATCTTTCTCGATGATGCCGTCCTTCAGTTCTACATTGCGTTTGGTTTGTGCGGCTACCTCGGCTTCGTGGGTAACGACGACTATGGTTTTGCCTCCGTCATTAATTTCTTGCAGAAGCTTCATAATGTCGTGCGTGGTTTTGGAATCCAAAGCGCCCGTGGGCTCGTCGGCCAAGATAACCTTCGGGTCGGTGATCAACGCTCTGGCTATGGCCACCCGCTGTTTCTGCCCGCCGGACATCTCTGCAGGCAGATGATTCGCCCACTGTGCCAAACCCACTTTTTCCAAGTATTGAAGCGCTTTTTCATTCCGCTCCTTTCTCGAAACTTTTTGGTAGTAGAGTGGAAGCGCCACATTTTCCAGCGCCGTTTTGTAATTGATGAGGTTGAACGATTGAAAGATGAAGCCCAGGAACCGGCTGCGGTACTCGGCGGCTTTTATTTCCGACAGATTTTTTATCGGCACACCGTCGAGCTCATAGATGCCTGAATCGGCTTCGTCCAAAATGCCGATGATGTTCAGCAGCGTAGATTTGCCCGAACCAGATGAACCCATGATGGACACAAACTCGCCCGCACCGATATTCAGGTTGATCCCCTTCAATACATGCAGTTTGGATTTGCCGGTGTCATAGCTTTTGTTTAGGTCTTCAATCCTGATCATCTCCGGTGTTTTACAGTTAGTGCGCCACAGTCTGCAATTGTTACATTTCGGGTCATAAACAACGGCCGGGTTATCGCCGCGCTTGATGCTAATTTGTGGATAAGTTTTTTAATGCCGTGCCCGTGCGGATTGCCGTGAGTTTTACCGTTCTGGGCCCTGCGTCGGGTTTTGGTTTGGCGTCTTATTTTCTAAATTTGCTCATGTTCTGTGCGAACTGTTCAGCGTAAAAATGTAACACCTTTTCAATTTATAAATATGGGGATTTTTGATAAACGAATTAACTATAAACCGTTTGAATATCCGGAAGTTCTGAAGTTCATAGACGCCATCAACAAATCTTTCTGGGTGCATTCCGAAGTAGATTTTACGGCCGACATCCAAGACTTCCACAGCCAGCTGGAGCCGCATGAGAAAAATGCGGTGAAAAACGCCCTATTGGCCATTGCACAGATAGAGGTTTCTGTAAAGACTTTCTGGGGAAATCTGTACAACCACATGCCGAAGCCTGAACTAAACGGCTTGGGCGCAACTTTCGCCGAGTGTGAGTTCCGCCACAGCGAGGCTTATTCGCGTCTGCTGGAAGTGCTGGGTTACAATGACGAATTCATGGCGGTGATAGAGATTCCTGCCATTCGTGAGCGTATCGAATTCCTGTCAAAAGTTCTGAAGAATGCTAACTCTACAACGGCAAAAGAATATGTTTCGTCTCTGTTGTTGTTCAGCATCCTGATCGAGAATGTTTCTCTGTTCAGCCAGTTTGCGATTATTCTGTCGTTCACGCGTTTCAAAGGCTTTATGAAGAATGTGTCGAATATCATTGCGTGGACTTCGGTGGATGAGCAAATCCACGCCAACGCCGGTATTTACCTCATCAATAAAATCCGCGAGGAGCAACCCGAGCTTTTGACCGACGAAGACATCGAGCATATTTATGATTTGGTTGATGATTCGGTAGAACTTGAATCTCGTATTCTGGATTGGATTTTTGAACTGGGTGAAATCGACAATATCTCCAAAGAAAACCTGTTGAACTTCATGAAATTCCGCGTGGACGACTCATTGAAAAAGATAGGAATGACGCCGCGCTACAATGTAACGGCCGAGCAATACAAACCGATGGTTTGGTTTGAAGAAGAAGTCTTCGCCAACTCGATGGACGATTTCTTTGCCAAGCGCCCGGTGGACTACACCAAGCACGACAAGAGCATTACGGCGATGGATTTGTTTTAAGCTTGTCCACAATTCTGTACATGACTTTAAACGAGAATCAGCCAGGGCGGGGAAGCGACATCTCAGCCTTTAACGAGAGTTCGCCCACTAGCTATTGGATTTTTCAATGCAGCCCAAAAGCATTTGATATTGAGACAGCGTTGCGAACAGGAGTACTGGACGACTGGACCATTTCGGCTCATAAGGGCAGAATCAAAACTGGCGACAAAGTCATTATCTGGGTTACAGGTGAAAACTCTGGCTGTTACGCGTTAGCGGAGATTGTCTATGAACCGCGAATAGTTGATTCTTCCGATGATGACAGTTTATGGAAAGTTGAAAACACGAACTCGCTTAAGGCTGGCATCCGCATTACGCACAATTTGGTAGAGCGCCCTATTCTTAAAGAGAATATCGCTAATATCCCGGCGTTGTCAGATCTGAAAGTTGGCAATCAGGGAACGAATTTTACCGCGACGGAAACCGAATTTGAGGTGCTGCGCAGGATAGCAGAAAATAATCCATCTGCTCGTTACTGGATTTACGCACCGGGAGAAAACGCAAGATTGTGGGACGAGTTTTATGATAACGGAATCATGG
>RDDY01000367.1 GCA_003852805.1 Chryseobacterium sp. | reverse complement strand
GAAACCACCAACGCCTTCGCAAAAGGATTTTATTTCGAGGGACTGAGAAATGCCGTGGTAAAAACCGGTGCAGAGCTAAAGCGGCATTTCCCCGTTACCGACAAAAACCCCAACGAACTGTCGAATGACATCACGTTTTCATAGCCGATTTTTATTCCTACTGCTGTTTCTTTCAGCATTCCTGCTGCAGGCGCAAAGCGGCTACAACATCCCCAAAAAACCCGATATCCTCTACCCCGTTTACGACGCGGCAAATTTACTGAGCAAAGCAGAGCGTGACGCGCTGAACGATAAGCTAATTAAATTTGAAGATTCCACGTCAACGGAGATACAGGTGATTATCCTGCGCACGACCGGCGGCGAGGACATCAACTTCCTCGCAACCATGTACGGCGAGAAATGGCAGATCGGCAAAAAAGGAGTGGACAACGGCGTGGTGTTCATGATTGCCACAGAAGACCGCACCCTGGCCATACAGCAGGGGCGCGCCGTAGAGCAGTATCTTACCGCCTCGGTGGCCGGCCAGATTTTAGATTATCTGGTCACTCCGTCTTTCCGACAGGGCAATTGGTATGAAGGCATCGACCGTGGCACCTCGGCCATTATGGAAGCGGTGCAGGGAAAATTTAAGCCTCAAGCCAAAAAAAACGACGCGGAAGAATTTGACATCAGCCACTTCTTTTTGTTGATTGTCATTGTTGTCATCATCATTATCATCATGAGCCGAAACGGCGGTGGCGGTGGTGGACGCGGAGACGACGTTACCTTAGGCCGCGGCGGACGCAGCATCTATCCCGGCGGCTTCTTCCCTTTCCCGGGTTCGTTCGGTGGCGGACGAGGAGGCGGTGGCTTTGGCGGCGGCGGTGGTTTCGGCGGCTTCGGCGGAGGTGGTTCGTTTGGTGGCGGCGGTGCCAGCGGCGGTTGGTAGTTTGTATAAAAAACAGGAAATAAGTATTTTTACAGAAATGCCGCCTGTTTGAAGAAAGTACTCGTCCTGTTTGCACATCCCTATTTTGAATACTCGCAAGCCAGCCAAGAATTGGTTTCTGTTTACACCGACAGTTCGGTGGCTGACTTTCGTGATCTTTACGAGGATTACCCCGACTTCCATATCGCTGCCTTCAGAGAGCGGAAGCGCCTTGTAAATTACGATGCCGTCTTCTTTCATTTCCCGATGCTTTGGTTCGGGATGCCGCCACTGTTAAAACTGTGGATAGACGAAGTGTTCGACATGCAATGGGTAGGGAAGAACGAGCGCGGCTTGCTGGAAAATGTCGACGCTTACATCCTAGTGACCGTAGGCGGCTCGGAAGAAGATTTCTCGAAAGACGGGGCCTATGAAATGTCTGCCGAGAACTACCTGAAAAATTTGCAACAATCTCTGAAGCTGACCGGCGTCAATCTCAGAAAATTCATCACGGTGTACGACGCCGATGATCCCCGGCCGGAGAAAATGCTCGACGTAAAACGCGAGATCGGCGAAATCCTTAAACGATACTGATGCAAGAAAGTTTCTTCAAAATAACACTG
>RDDY01000383.1 GCA_003852805.1 Chryseobacterium sp. | reverse complement strand
GAACACTTGGGGAAGTAGAAAACTTTTACTCTTTTTTACTCTTTTTGATAGTAGGGCGTTGCAAACGCCCTGTTTATCGCACTTTGTAAAACTTGCAGAGAGGAAGGGATTCGAACCCTCGATAGCCTTTTGAGCTATACACACTTTCCAGGCGTGCGCCTTCGACCACTCGGCCACCTCTCTATTATTAAGATTGCAAAAGTAGAATTTTTATTTTTATCGGGCAAGGCTTAGCTCATCTCTCCGCGAAGATTTTGCGCAAAAGATTCCCGAAAGCTTCCCGGATAATTCGGATTGCCTATGAGGTGCATGCATTTGGCCAACGCGCTCTCCACCGTCAGATCTTTTCCGCTGATGGCACCTATGCGGTTGAAGATGTTGCTGTTGCTGTATTTGCCGAAACTGATCTCGCCCGACGTACATTGCGATATCACCACAATTTCCACTCCCAACTTTCTGACGCTTTGTAAAATGTTTTCGGTGTCGGCATCGGAAAAGATGGTTCCCGTACCGTAAACCTGCAAAATCAAAACCTTGATCCCCGACCCCCAAGCAAAACTAACGAGGTAGTTCAACTTCATTCCCGGGAAAATCCTGAGCAAAAAAACTTCATCGGAGAGGTGAAGATCTATGCCGAAACTTTCCTCCTGCGGTGCTCTGTACAAAACGGGACGATCGACATCCAAGTGCACCCCCGACTGTCCAAGGTGCGGATAATTCGGACTTTTGAATGCGTCGAAATACTCGGCGCTGGCTTTCATTGATCGGTTGCCGCGCAGCAGTTTGTACTCAAAATACAGCGCAACTTCCTGTATAACGGCCTCATCGTTCTCATAATAACTTGCGTAATAAAGTCCCGTCAGCAGATTTTCTTTCGCGTCGGTACGCAGGTCGCCGATCGGCAATTGAGAACCCGTCAAAATCACCGGTTTGCGCAGACCTTTCAGCATAAAGCTCAACGCTGACGCGGTATACGCCATGGTGTCGGTGCCGTGTAAAATCACAAAGCCCGAGTATTCATCGTAATTGTCGGCTATAATGCGAGCGAGTTGCCGCCAATGGTCGGGACCTACATCGGAAGAATCCAACGGTTCGGGAAACTGCTCCAGAGACACTTGACATTCCAGCGAATCCATTTCCGGGATCTTAGCAGCGATGCCCGCAAAATCAAAAGCCTTGAGGCTGCCCGTTGCATAATCTTTTTCCATGCCGATGGTGCCACCGGTATAGATCATAAGAACTTTGCGCTTCATGTTTCAAAAGTAAGCCTTATCATTTTCAAAAGAAAAATATTATCTGAATATTTGCAGAAAGACAGCAGAATGGAAGAGCGGCAGAAGCTTTATGATTATTTGAAATCTTTTTTGACGGAGGAGCGTTTGGCGAAGATTGAACAGTACGCAACCCAAAGTTCGGACTTTGTGCTGCCGGTGATGGAAGATATCTATCAGTTTCGCAATGCGGCTGCCATCGTACGTTCGGTGGAAGCCTGTGGTTTCCACAGAATTGTGGCAATGCAAGACCGTAATAATTTCAAACCCGAATACAAAGTAGCGCGCGGTGCCGACACTTGGGTGCAGGTTGACCGTGTCGAACGAAATATAGAGACATTGCAAAATCTCCGTGCGGAAGGCTACCGGATTGTGGCCGTATCGCCCGAGAAAAATGCTACGGCCTTGCCCGATTTTGAGATTAATGCTCCCACGGCTTTGCTCTTCGGTACCGAGTGGCAGGGAGTTTCGGACGAGATTCTCGATGCTTGTGACGAAACTCTGATGATCCCGATGTATGGTTTTACCAAGAGTTTCAATGTCTCTGTTGCGGCAGGAATCTGCATGTACGAACTCAAGCAGAAACTGCTGCGGTCAGGTATCGATTACCTCTCAGATGATGAGAAGCAATTGGAATTGAAGATTCGCTGGGCCGTCAACAGCATCCGCAGTGGAGACGAAGTGTTGTCGCATTACTTGGCTAACCGGTCAACCGTTCATTAAGTTGTAAGACCAAGCGGCCAAAAAGACGCCCGCCGTCTCGGTGCGCAAACGTTGCGACCCCAAGCTTACAGCGGTTATATTGCGCTCGGCCAACAGTTCTATTTCACCGGTGCTGAAATCGCCCTCGGGACCTACGAGGAAGCTTATTCTTTCTGCCGGTTCGATGGCGTTCAGCGGAAGTCGTTGCAGAGATTCATGGCAATGCGCTACATAGGTGGTGGCACTGTCCACGGTATTTATAAAGTGGTCGAATCTTGCAGGATCATTTACTTTCGGGAAGTGGAACCGCAAACTTTGCTTGGAAGCGGCAATTACCTGCTTTTGAATTTTCTCGATGTTCAAATGCTTGCGCTCCGTTTTCTCGGTCATCAAAAAGCTGATCTCGGACACGCCCAGCTCGGTGGCTTTCTCGATGAAGAATTCGGTACGGTCGATATTCTTCGTCGGCGCGATGGCCAAATGCACATAAAGCGGAAACGCGGGCAAGTTACGCTCGATGCTTTCCGGTTCAAACAAAACCTTCTTTCCTTCCAAGATCAGGTGTCCGTGTGCAAGGTTTCCCAAACCGTCGGTTACTGCAATCCTGTCGCCGCCGCGCATCCGCAAGACTTTGACAATGTGCTGCCGGTCGTCATCTGCAATGGTAACGCTGTTGTTGTCTATTTTGCCGTAGAATAGTTTCATGGTGTAAGGGTAAGAAGCCGCGAAGCGGCGCAATCTACGAAAAAGTGAGTAAATACCGATTCCCAATACCCAAGCCGCGAAGCGGCGTAATCCAATAGCCTTTGTATCGAATTCAAGAAAGACAACATAGCCGCGAAGCGGCGTTATCAAATAGCAAAGGGTAACGCCCTTTGTATGCGAAGCGGCGTAATCCAATAGCCTTTGTATCGAATTCAAGAAAGACAACATAGCCGCGAAGCGGCGCTATCAAATAGCAAAGGGTAACGCCCTTTGTACGCCAAGCGGCGTTATCAAATAGCGAAAGGTAACGCCCTTTGTATGCGAAGCGGCGTTATCAAATAGCGAAGGCTAAAGCCTTTGCTTGTATGCGTTTATGCCTCGACCGCAACTAAATGAGTAGTTTGTCAATCCCAAACATACCTTTCGTCATAATCGGCATCATATTTATTCAAGATTTTTCTAAATTCCATTTCAAATGGCATTTTTAAATGATGCTGTTTTTGTTGTTGTATATATTCTACAACGACATTAATTTGATTGGGGTTTACGGAAAAAGCACCGTAGCCGTTTTGCCAATAAAAACTTGAATAGACGAGACCTTTTGTCTTGATCCATTTAGAGGAATGAGATTTTACCTCCTCAATCAGTTTCGATAAACTTACTTTCTTCGACAACATACACAGAATGTGAACATGATTGAGATATCCGCCTACTTGTAAAGGTTGACATTCTAAGTTCTTGCAGATTCCACCGAGATACGAGAACAGTTCTTCTTGTATAGATTCATCAATCAAGTTCTCTCTATGTTTGGTGGAGAAAATAATGTGAATGTAGTTTTGAACCAGTGATTGACCCATGTCGTTGTTTGCAATTTTATTATCCGTTCTAAGATAAGCATTAACGACTTGCAAAAGTTTATAGTGGAATGGCGCCGCTTCGCGGCTCGCCTCGCATTCTCTCATCCTCTCGCTTCACCCACCCAACTCCTCCGTCAAATCGTATCGCGCCGTCGCCGATACAGACAGATCGGCGAATTCTCCGCGGTCGAACTTTAGTCTCGCCACCATGGCAATCATGGCAGCGTTGTCGGTGGTGTACTCAAACTTCGGAATGTAAATGTTCCAATTTTTTTCATCGCCGATTTTCTTAAGAGCTGCGCGCAACGCCGAATTTGCAGAAACGCCACCCGCTATCGCTATTTCCGAAATGCCGAGGTCAGTAGCTGCTTGCATCAATTTATCCAGCAATATATCTACAATGTCTTCTTGAACAGAGGCGCACAGATCGGCTAAATTCTCGGCGATAAAAGCATCGTTTTTTTTCAGTTCCTTTTGGATGAAATACAAAACCGATGTTTTGATTCCGCTGAACGAATAATCGTAACCGTCGATTTTGGGTTTGTTGAATCGGAAACGGCCGGGGTTGCCGCTCTGTGCCAGTTTATCGATGATCGGACCTGCGGGATAATCAAGCCCGAAAATCTTTCCTATTTTGTCAAAGGCTTCGCCGGCGGCATCATCGGTGGTTTTGCCGATAATTTCCATATCGAAAAAGTCTCGCACCAAGACAATCAGCGTGTGTCCGCCGCTCACCGTCAAACATAGAAACGGAAACCTTGGCGGTTTAGGGTTGGCATCGTCGATGAAATGCGCCAGGATATGAGCTTGCAAATGGTTCACCTCAATCATCGGAATATCCAGCGCCATCGAGAGAGACTTGGCAAACGAAGTCCCCACCAGCAGTGATCCCAACAGACCGGGGCCGCGGGTAAAGCCAATCGCTTGCAGGTCATTTTGTTGTATATTTGCCAGGGTCAAGGCTTTGGCGACTACGGGGATGATATTCTGCTGATGCGCGCGCGACGCCAGCTCGGGCACCACGCCGCCATATTCGTTGTGTATGCTTTGCGTGGCGGCGATGTTGGACAGAATCTTATTGCCTGAAATTACCGCAGCAGACGTATCGTCGCATGAGGATTCGATGGCTAAAATTAGAGGCTCACTCATAGAATGGCAAAGATAAATAATAATCAAAATAAAGAAGAAAAAGGAAAGTCTCTCGGTCGGCAGGTAACCGACGCTGTGGGCAAAGCCGCGGGCCAAGTGGGCAAAACCGCGCAGCAGGGTATGGACTTTGCCGAGGAGGTAGGCGAGCAGATACAGAAAGACGTCACCAGTTACACCTGGTGGGCAAAATTGCTGCTGATTCTTTTCTACGGCGGTTTGGGTTTGATCGGTCTGTTTTTTCTGGCGCTAAACCTTCCCGCGACCAAGCGTTATCTGGCAGGCCAGGCGTTGAAGATTGTAAACAGTGATTTCCAGGCGCAGATGAAAACCGAGGATATCGAAGTGAATATCTTCGGCGATGTCATTGTGCATAATTTAGAGATCAAAGACCACCACGGCCTCAACTTTCTGACGGCGGAAGAGTTTCAAGCCAACACCGACTGGTTCTCCATCATCAAAAGCCCCGACGATATCAATTTCCACAAACTCACCTTCCATCGGCTCGATCTCAAGGTCATAACCTACAAAGGCGAAGACCAGGACAACTTCACGCTTTACCTTGACAAATTCAGTTCGGATAAGAAAAAGAAAGAGGGCGTTTTCCACCTGAACACGCGCGTGGATATCATCGACAGCAAGGTTTCCATTCATAACAGGAATCATCCCGGTGACGAAGGCAAATGGTTGACCGCCGAAAATGTGAATTTGCGCGTACCGGTATTAAAGGTAGAGGGAGCCGATGTGACCGGGCGCATCAACAACCTGACATTTACCACCTACCGCCGCGGCAAGAGTCACTTTGTCGATACATTCTCTGCAGATGTGGCATTGACACACAAATTGCTGTCGGTTAAGGGTTTGACTTTCAATACAGACAGTTCATTGTTGATGGGCGATATCGTCTTCAACTTGGATCCGCAAACCGGTTGGTCGGATTTTACCGATAAAGTGGCTTGGGACATGCATCTGAAACCGGGCAGCCTGATCAGCGGCAAAGACCTTAACTACTTTATGGCCGATTGGGACAATAATGCGCCCGTTTCGGTGTCGGGTGATATGCACGGCCCGCTCAACAACTTTACGCTGCGCAATTTCCTGATTCGCTCAAAAGATGTAAACCTGCGCACGCCGTCGGCTAATTTTCGGGATTTGCTGAAAGGCGGTTTCCAAATCCGGACCAACCTGATTTCCACCGACCTGACGTACCAAGGTTTAAAAGCGATTTTGCCTCGGTTCATAACCAAAAAGATGGGTGATTTCCCCGAGGTTTTCAGCCGCATCAAATACAACGGCGCAGCAAGCGTTAATCCCAATGCCATTGTCGCCAAAGGCAATTTGATCACAGGAATAGGCCAAGCCGTGGCAGATATCACGTTGACCGATTACAGCTCCGATTGGCCGCGCTACCGTGGGACTGTTGACGTAAAAGATCTGAATGTTACCGCGCTTACCGAGAATAAACAGGTGGGCCTCATCACCGGTCACATAGTATTGGACGGCCGCGGCCTGGACGTGAATACAATGTCCGTCCGTACTCGGTCGGACATCAGCCGTATCGAACTCTTGGGCAAACCCGTGCACAATGTTGTGGTAAACGGTGAGATGATCCGTCGCCGTTTTGACGGCACGGTAAAAGTGCGCGATGCCGAGATCGCGGGAGATGTAAGCGGAATTATAGACTTCAGTACGCCGAGAATCTTTGCCGATATCCGCAGCAATATCGACCATTTTAACCTGAATTATTTCGGGCTGAAGTCGGGCGAAGCTGTCTCCGTGGCGGGTGGTTTCGACGGTAAAATTTCGTTCAGCGATATCAATGACCTGAATCTCGACGCGCGGCTGGAAAACCTGAGTTACAAGACGGGCAAGCAACGCTATAATATTCCCGATGCGGCCGTAAAAGCCTTTTTGCAAAACAACCAACGGATTGTCTCCTTAGACGCGCCGGGCGTGGTGCAGGGCGAGATCAGCGGCTATTTCAACCTTGGTGATTTGGCGGCGATGGTGGAGAACGGCATCAACGGCGCGCTGGCAGGTTATCGTCCGACGAGGATTTATAAAGGCCAAAATTTCAGTTTTGATTTCAACGTTCAACAACAGCTTGTGAATTTATTGTTGGACGATGTGCGCATTCCTCGTGGCGCACGCATCAGCGGCAATTACTCGGGGACGGGAAATGACCTTGTCTTGGACGCCGATGTGCCTTACCTGAAATACATGATGCTGAAACAGGAGGAAATTACCGAGGCAGACCGAGCACTGGCGCGCAGCAATCCCGACTACAGTTTGAGCAATATTGCGGTGACGCGGGACAGTATTATGGCAGACAGCGTCCGCTTGCAAATAAACACGGCGTTGCCTAACGAGCAGTTGGCGCTTAGGTTCAGCCGTGCGCAATACGGCACCAATTTGATCAAGAATTTCAGAGTTGATGGCGAAAAAGATGATGCCGACGTACTGCACTTAAAAAGCAGATTCCTGATGGGCAGCGATGATGACGAGTTCGATGAATCCCTCGGAAATTATGCCATCAATCTGAGTCAAAAAACAGCAGCGAACGGTGACATCGAATTACGCTTCGAGCCTACGCAGGTAAGTGTCAATCGTTTTACGTGGACGGTGGATACCTCGCCCGAGCGCGACCATTCCATTGTGTACCACAGAGCGCATAAGGATATCGAGATAAATAATCTGCGCTTGTTTTCAGGCGAGAGCGAGCTTTTCATCGATGGTCTTTTCCGCGACGGCAAAGATTTCCGAGCGAACCTGGAAGTGAGAAGCCTGGATTTGGCCAAAGTACTGTCGCTGCGTCCCGGAGATTCGGGCACGGACATCCGCGGTGTGGCCAACGGTACGGCGTCCTTAGTGATGAGTGAGAACAATCTGGAGCCGGTGGTGGACATGCGCATAGATAATATCGTCATCAACGGCGAAGAAATCGGCAATCTGTTTGTCACCGCGAAGAACAGCGAAAACAAGAATATCTTTGATCTCACGGCGCGGATAGAGTCGGGCGAGTCGGGCATCATCGGGAACAATAAATTGATGTTGCACGGCACCATCAACAACAATACAGCATCTCCTACGCTGGACATCACCTCGGAGTTGAAAGATTTCAATATGGCGTTTGCAGGCCAGTTTGTAAGAGAAGTTTTCAGCAACGTTCGCGGCAAGGCCACAGGCGAAGTGCGCATCAACGGACCGCTGCGCGACTTGAATTACAGCGGCGATATCAATATGCGCGGCCTCGGTTTCAAACTGAACTTTACGGGCGTTGATTATTCTTTTGAAGATACCGTCATCCCCGTTTCGCGTGGTTTTGTGCAGCTCAATAATCTGGTAATGCGCGACGGCCGCAACAATTCGGGCGGTACGGTGTCGGGAGCTATTCAGTTCGAGACGCTTTCGTCCATGGGGGTCAACCTCATCGTGCGGTCGGATAATTTGATGCTGCTCAACACAACGCAGAAAGACTTCGACACTTTCTGGGGGCGAGTTTACGCGCGCGGTGATATTTTTATCTCTGGGCCTGTCACTTCACTCAATATCGATGCCGACGCCGCCGTTCTAAGCGGCAGTGAGTTTACGTTGAACAGCAGTTCCACCTCATCGGTAGAAGAGTTTAAAATGTTGAGATTCTTGGAGGTGGACGATGCCGGCCAAGTGATTGTTGCCAAGCGCGAACGCAGCGGCGCGAATATGAACATCAACCTGACGTTGGACATCGACCGCAATTCTACCGTGAATGTATTGGTGGGCGAGGACGTGGGCGACATCAGCGTGCGCGGTGCGGCGGACAACTTACGCTTCAGCATGAAACGAAGCGGACAGATGAGCATGACGGGCAGCTACTTTGTAGACAACGGTACCTTCGTTTCCAAAGCTATTTTGGAACGTACCTTCCAAATCAGAAAAGGCAGCAACATCGCTTGGGACGGTGATGTTCTGGATCCTACGCTAGATATCACCGCAGATTATTTCAGACTTGTTTCCAACGCGGGTGAATACCTGAATGTGGGGCAACTGCAGCCACTTAATGTGCAACTGCAAACACGTATCACGCAAAATATGAAAAACCCGAAGGTCAGCTTTGACATTATGGTTCCCGACGCGTCCAGCCAAATACGCGAAGCTCTGGCGTTCAAGATGACCACCGAGGACGAGAAAATCAAGCAATTCGGGTCGGTACTGGCGCTCAGCAGTTTCAACACATCGGGCACCGATATAATCGGCACATCGTTGGCAACCACCGGCTACAATGTGCTTTTCAAACAGCTGGCCGGCGTTTTCAACACCATCAGCAATGACTTCCAAGTGGATCTGGATTACATCCGCGGAGATCAAGCCTCCAATAGCGGCGACCGTGCGAATACAAGTGTAAGCTTTGTGCTCTCGCCGCGCGTGACCGTAAAAACCGGACTGGGCGTACCGATTACGCGTACGGCGGATACACGGAATGACTACCTCTCGGGCGAAGGAATTATAGAATACGATATGTCTCGCCGCAATGACGGCAGCCTGGTGGCCCGGGTGTATTCCAAACCGGCAAATATAGGATTGGTAATGGGTACCAATGCCAACGCCAACCAAACCTACGGCGCAGGGGTGGCCTACAGCAGAAGCTTTCAAAGAATTTTCGGCAAACGCACCAAGAAAGCATCGCGCCGAAAAAGGGAGGTGTTGCCACCGCAACCGGCACCCGCAGCGGATTCTGTCAATAATTGATATTTGTAGTGTTATGCATAACAGTGTTGTTAATAAATCATAAAGAAATGCATCGGTTTTCAGAATAAAATAAAAACCACTATTTTTGCAGAATATTTAAAAGAACATTCTGTAATATCTTAAAAATCGAAATAATGAATTATCAGCTTGATGACGTAGATAAGAAGATCCTTAATTATCTTGTCGCCAACACCAGAATGCCGTTTACGGAGATTGCCAAATTGATGGACGTTTCTGCAGGTACCATTCACGTTCGGGTGAAGAAAATGGAAGATGCGGGCATCATTCTCGGTTCCTCACTCAACATTGACTACGGCAAACTGGACTATCATTTTACTGCATTCATCGGTGTGCTGCTTACAAAGTCAAACCGCACACAAGATGTTTTGAAAGAGCTTTCCGCTATCCCCAACGTTATTGAGGCCAGCGTGATCTCGGGCAAATACAACATCTTCTGCAAGATCAAAGCAAAAAATACCGAAGATGCCAAGAGAATCATCTATCAGATAGATGACATTCAAGACGTTATGCGCACAGAGAGTATGATCTCGATGGAAGAATACCTGAGCGACAAAAACCGCTTGATCGACGCCATCATTAAGTAAGATTAAT
>RDDY01000366.1 GCA_003852805.1 Chryseobacterium sp. | reverse complement strand
ATCAATAGTGGACTTTACAACGCGGATAAATAATCATAAAAACCTTCTAAGGTGCCTTAGGTGTCAAAAGCTTTGTGCCTTTTGTGGTTTTGGTTTCAAAACCGAAGTATAATCTTTCTCATTCCATAGGCGTCTGAACTGTTATTGCCAAACCTAGCAGCGCTTAGACTCTTCCGGAGTGACAGAAAGCAGCGCCTTCCTCTGCGCACTCATAAATAGTCGTCAGACTTTTAGACTTTTGTGTACTTTGACAACGTCGCATCGGAACTCTAAGGTGTCTTAAGTGTCAAAACCTTTTGTGCCTTTTGTGGTTCAAACAGCGCCCTTTTTGTCACACCGCAGGAATCTCAATAACTCTTGACTATAATGCCCCTAGAACTTCCTCTCCTTAGGAAGGACCATGGTGAAAAATCCTATATTTTCAAAGTATGACCCTTTACGGATACTCCATGGATACTCCATAAATACTCCATAGATACTCCATGGATACTCCATGGATACTCCATAGATAGTCCATAGATAGTCCATGGATACTCCATGGATACTCCATAGATAGTCCATGGATAGTCCATGGAGTACCCGATTTGTTTTCAGGATGCTCTAGTGTTAATCAACTCAGAGTTCCGAACTTTGGCAGAGTATTACTGTCGCGCAAAAGATGTTGCGGCCAAATGTGAAAGGTTATTGCTTTCTCTAACTTTAGATTTCGCGGCGCGTCTATTGCACTTCGGCCGTGTTTAACCGCGCATGGCTGCGCTAAAAATCTGCTTAGAAAACCATGAACATTACAGTACTGATCCTCACCGGCGTCCTGCTTCTTAACCTCCTTGCACCGGTCGCCGTTTATGCGGCGGCACGCACTGCCGTAAGGTTTAACTATGAAAAACATAAGAGATATCAGCTTGTCATTTTTAGGGTATGCGTTGTTGCTGTAGTTGTGCTTGAGGGCTTGATTCGGTTTTCCGGCGGCTCGGGAAGTCTGATGAAAGATAGTTCTTACGGGGGTACCAAGCTTTATGCTTTCGTACTGATCACTCACATTATCGGTGCTGTTCTGACTTATGCTTTGTGGGCCTACCAGATTATATTCTCGCTGCGTGCCTATAGAACGCTGTTGCCCGGTATCAGGTCGGGCCGCCACAGAACGCTTGCCGGCGTCATTTTTATCGGCTTGATCTATACTGCATTGAGCGGCGCAGCAATTTATGTGATGACGCTTGACTTATTTTGAATGTTGTTTGCAGGTACAGAGGATCCGTTGGCGACCGGGAATATTTGCCCTTCATCAACTCTGCCAAAGTTCTAATCTTTGGCAGAGTTTTGTAAACAGAGAAATTGCTCCCGTTCTTTTATTGTTTGTGAATGTAGGTGCTGTTCGTTCAAATAATTTATATGCTTTCACCGCTTTTGTTTGCTGCTATCGGAAATAATCCTACCTTTATTCAAATAAATAATTACAATATGAAAAAACTATTACTCTCTGTGTTAATTGCCGGCGGCGCTTGTTTCGGCAATGCACAAACGACGCTCTTTGAAGACGGCTTCGAGACTTACCAGGACTTTGTCATCCAAAACATCGGTCAGTGGATGTTGGTTGATGGCGACCAATTGTCAACCTACATCGGTGGTATAGACAACCCGCCGCCGGGCTCGCCCAAACCATGGCCGAATGCGTATGAACCAATGGCATGTCAGATTTTCAATCCTTCCGTAGCAGGCGTGCAGAACGGCCACGACGGTGAAAACTCCAACTTCAACCCCCACGGCGGACAAAAATATGCAGCATTTTGGGCCGGTGTGCCGGAAGGTGGTGTGACCGGTAACAACGACTGGCTTATCTCGCCAAAGATCACTCTGGGTAACAGCGCAAATGAGTTGAGTTTTTGGGTGAAGTCGTTGGCTAAAGATTACGGCCTGGAAAAATATAAAGTGGCTATCTACGTAGGCGAAGGAAACCCCACATCCACCTCGCAGTTTACCGTTATATCAGGCGCATCTGCGATATCTGCTCCCGCAGCATGGACAAAGGTTACTTACAACCTCGACGCTTACAAAAATCAACCGATCCGTTTTGCCATCAATTACGTTTCCAAAGACGTCTATATGATGATGGTGGACGACGTTAAGGTTACAACGGGCGCGCTGGGTGTGGCAGAGGCATCGGCCAAGAAAGGGGTAAGCGTTTATCCGAATCCGTCACGCGATGTTTTCCACATCCGAGCCGATAAGAAAGTGGCAAAAGCAGAAGTTTATTCAGCCGACGGCCGCAAGGTGCAAGAAGCCGCGTCTACGGAAGTTGACCTCTCGGGCAAGCCAAAAGGAGTGTACACACTGAAGCTGATCTATTCAGACGGTACAAGCTCGCAACAGCAGATTATCCGCAAATAAGAATTGATACAGCAATTTAAACAAGTAAACGTCGGCCACCCGGTCGGCGTTTTTTTAATGTCGATGAAACAGGTGCCCGGCCATCGCCAAAAGCACACCCAGCACAACAAGTGAGAATTTCTCCCAATCCATTTTATGATGACGGTTGCTCTCGAAGATGATGACGGCCGATATGTGCAGAAAGTTCCCGCCGACGAGCGCCAAGAAATAAGGTTGCCAAACAGGATTGAAATATCCCCCCAAAACCATCCCCAACGGAGAGGCAGCGGCGAAAAGCGAAATGATAAGCCAAGAAAACTTCGTGCGGTTTTTCGGACTCAGCAGAAATGCGCCCAAAACAAATGAAATCGGCAGATTGTGAAATAAGATGCCGAGAAGGTAAGGCGACAAAGGATTGACCTCGTCTGCCAGCGGAATGCCTTCTACAAAAGCGTGGATGAACAGACCGAACATCAGCGCCGACGGCAATATCTGTTTGCCTGTGTCGTGCATGTGAAAGTGGCCGTGCTCAAAACCTTTGGTCAGGCTCTCCAGCAACATCTGTAGCAGCACGCCGCCCACAATCCAAAAGCCCATCTGTGCGCCGCCTTGCTCGTACACCTCAGGGAAGACCTCGCTTACGCAGATGGTGATCAGAAACCCTGCACTCAGTACCAACAGTCTGCGCGCCAAGCGCTCGTTGCCACCGAAGAATTTTCCGAGCAGCACACCGACCAAGACGCTGAGCAGTAGCAGGATGATTATCATTTCTTGCGGAACCAAATGATACTTCGTGGTGAATTTTCGGTATAGCCGCCCAAGCGGTAATCGCCCCAAATTTTCAGTTTCTCAAAGCCGTGCTTCTCGGCCAAGGCGACCAGTTCTTCCGGCGTATGCAGTTTTACGCGCTCCTGGTAATGGTAGTTTTGTCCGTTATCGCTAAACCGGATATCTTTTATCACACGCTTGTCTTCAATTTTCTTTTGGATATCGAAGTGCAATTCTCCGCGTTGCTCGCTCGACGTCTTTGTTAACGTGTTGCGGACAAAACTGTGGTTCAGGAAATCCAGAACAAAATAACCGTCAGGCTTCAAAACATCCGCGACGGCTTGGAAAACGCGGGCATCGTCTTTTTCGTCGTCAAAGTAGCCGAAACTGGTAAACAAGTTAAACACCGCATCGACGGGTTCGGTATCTATCGGTTCGCGCATATCCTGCACTTGAAAATGTAAGGTCTCGTTCTCGAACTGTTTATTATGCGCAATGCTCTCGTCGGACAAATCAACGCCCAAAACATCGAAGCCTTTCTTGTTCAAAAAAACGGAATGCCGTCCCTTCCCGCAGGCCAGGTCGATAATCTTGGAACCGGCCGGCAGGTTAAGCTCTTCCAGAAGATGAGTGATGAAATACTCCGCCTCTTGATAGTCGCGGTTTTGATAAAGTATATGATAATAAGGCGTGTTAAACCAACTCTCGAACCAGTTCATTCTGCAAATTTAACTAAATTTGCTGCGGCGCGCTTATACAATGGATACACAAAACATAACGATACAAATCAAAACCTTTTTCGGACTGGAACACATCTTAGCCGAGGAGGTGAAAAAATTGGGCGGCCGCGAGGTCGAAGTGAAAAACCGTGCGGTAACCTGCGTGGGAGACCTGGGTTTCCTTTACAAAATAAATTACTCGCTGCGCACGGCGGTGAAGATACTGGTGCCTGTTTACAGCTTCAAAGCCTTCAACGAGAATAAGTTTTACGATAAACTGTTCGCCTTTGATTGGAGCGAGTATATGGATGTGGACCAAACTTTCGCCATCGACGCCACGGTGCATTCGGAGCGTTTCCGTCATTCCCAATTCATGACGTTGAAGATGAAAGACGCCATTGTAGATTATTTTCAGTTCAAATTCAGAAAGCGCCCGACCGTAGACACGCGCAACCCCGACATCCGTTTCCATCTTCATATCGACCGAGAACTGGTGAGCATATCGCTGGACAGCAGTGGAGATCCGCTCTTCAAGCGCGGCTACAGAAAAGAGCAGGGTGTGGCTCCGATCAACGAGGTGCTGGCGTCGGGCATGTTGCAGTTGGCCGGTTGGGACGGCAAGGGCAATTTCCTGGACCCGATGTGCGGCAGCGGTACGCTGTTGATCGAGGCGGCGATGATTGCCATGGAGCTTCCCGCACAGATTTTCCGCAGCAGGTTCGCGTTTATGAATTGGAAGAATTATGACGCAAAGCTCTTTGAAGAAATAAAAGGTTACCGCCTGAACCGCATCCGCGAGTTCACGGGAAAGATTGTGGGTTACGATATCTCCAACGAAGCGCTGTCCGCCGCGCGAACCAATATTGCTGCGGCCGACATGGAAGATGTTATAGAAGTGAGAAAACAGAATTTCTTCGAGTCCGAGAAAGAACTGTTTCCGCTGCTGATTGTTTTCAACCCGCCGTACGACGAGCGCTTGGCCATTTCGGATGAAGAGTTTTACAAGAAAATAGGCGACACCTTCAAACAATCTTACCCAAACACTTTGGCATGGATGATTACCGCCGACTTGGAAGCCGCAAAGAAAGTAGGGTTGAGACCGTCGCGAAAAATAAAGCTGTTCAACGGTAAATTGGAAACGCGTTTCCTGCAATACGAAATGTACGAGGGCAGCAAGAAAGAGAAAAAACAGTGACATCGGTTTCCATTGTCGTCGCCATTTACAACCGCAAAGACGAGCTGTTTGAGCTGTTGAACTCTTTGTCGCACCAGACGGACAAAGACTTCGAGATCATCATTGTGGACGACGGCTCGCGCATCGATTTGCAACCCGTCATCGACAGTTTCGACGGATTGTTGAATACTCATTACTACAAAAAAGAAAATTCCGGCCCGGGGCTTTCCCGCAATTACGGCGCACAACGCGCGAGCGGCGAATGGCTGATTTTCCTAGACTCAGATGTGGTTACCGAGACCGATTATATCGCCAATGTAAAGATGAAAATCCTGACGCATCCCACCGACGCGTTTGGCGGCGCCGACAAAGCGCACAAAGGATTCAACCTTTTACAGAAAGCCATTTCATATTCCATGACCTCGGTTTTTACCACAGGCGGCATCCGAGGCCGCGCGAAATCGGTCTCCAGATTCCAGCCTCGCTCGTTCAATATGGGCGTGAAAAGAGAAGTGTTTTTAAAGGTAGGCGGCTTCTCAGATTTGCGTGTGGGCGAAGACCCCGACCTCTCCATGACGCTGTGGGAACAGGGCTATAAGACCGAGTTCTACACCTTAATAGACGTGTACCACAAGCGCAGAACCGACATCGGAAAATTTTCAAAGCAAGTGTATCGGTTCGGAGTGGCACGGCCCCTTCTCAACCGTCGCCATCCGGCCTATACCAAGCCGACCTTTTGGTTTCCGTCCGTCTTTCTCATCGGTTATATTGTCGGGCTGTTTCATTATTTTGTGTGGGACAACGGCTTTGTCCTGAGCATGTACGGGCTGTACACCCTGTTGGTCTTTGCGCACGCCACTATCATCAACCGCAATATGGCCATCGGCGGACTGTCTGTGTTGACAACCTATGTGCAGATGTTCTCTTACGGTTTCGGCTTCTTGCAATCGTGGGTTAAACTCAATATCCTGAAACAAGACCCGCGCGAGGCTTTCCCGACGCATTTTTATTAGGTTCTCCGCAGAAGTATGGCTGTGCATTTTACCACGTTTGATATCCAAGTGGTAAAAGAAGCGGTAATTTAACTTTTCTGAACGATTACTTGTGTTATCGTTTTATTTTGACCATTGAGGAAGTTGAAAATAATAAGATTAAACGCTACGCCGTCGACGGAATTCCGCGCTTGACGGTCCTGAATATCTAAATGAAAAGAAAGCCTTGTCAAGGTTTCAAACCTTGACAAGGCTCCCGATTCCGCGCATCAGCTACGAGATAAACTCTGCCAAAGTACAAAACTTTGGCAGAGTTGGCTGCGGATATAGATTTATTGTTTCCGGTTGGAATGGAAGGAGAGCTATTGAGAGCCAGGATATTAGTCCGTCAGCGCAATTCACGCTTAAAGTTCTTAAAATCTAAACGGTAAAATTAAACGTCGAGAAACTAAGCTACAGCCGAACTTCAAGCTTCTCAGAACCCCAAAAACTTCAGTTTCAACTGCACCGCAAAGTTATCCTTGAAATTGCCGGTATTGTAATGCCCGACGCGGTAGAAGAAACCAAGATTAAAACGGCTGCTTAAGAAATTGTTCCATTCCAGACCGATTTCTTGATAGAGCTTGTCGACCGGTTCAAACTTGAAATCGTGGTCTGCCTTGTTTTTAAAATCACCGATGATGCCTTTGTACACAAAACTGAAACTCGAAATGTTTCGTCCGAAAGATTTGAAGTGCCACGGCAGTGTCTGCGTCAGATAATAAGCTGCGAAACGGTCTTTATAATATTTGCCCGATTCCATTGTGGTAAAACCCAAATAGCTGGTCAGATTGAAATGACTGAAAAAACCGTCCCGGCCTTCGGGTCTGAGCCCGCCCGCCTCAAAGGCTTTCCAAATGGGCGCACTGCCTGTTTGCAAGCCGCCGTACAGACGAATGCCTGTGATGCCCGCGGGCGTAGTAAAACGGTGATGGGCCAAGGCGTCAAAACGGCTGTAATCATTTTCGCCGTCCAAAGCTTTCCAGCCTTTTTCGTAGTTCAGGTAAAGCTCGGGGTAGCCTTGTTGCACAATGTATTTTCCTTTCGGCGTCATTATGTTTCGTGAAAACGGCGAGTACCGAACCGACAGTCGCGTGCTGAAATCATCGAACTCCTTGCCTGACTGTTTGTAGCTGTAATCAAACAGCGCTTTTTCTTTTTGGGCGGCGGCGGAGAGGTTAACCGTCAAGGAATTGCTGATGTCATCTTGGTAGGAAATGCGAAAGCCTTTGTAAGAATAATAATTTTGGTTGTTCAGGTTGGCACCCGAATTCATCAATTTCATAAGACCGACCCACAGATATTGGCTGAAGTGCCCTGCACCGTCGATGTCGTTGTTGTACTCTGCACGGAAGAATGCATCGCGCTCCTGCGAGGTGCGGACATCGATGCCGACACCGTATTTCCAGGTGTGGTCTCTGAAGCCGTAGGCAAAATAGGCGTTGGGAGAAACGACTTTGCTAAAGCGTTCATTCAGCTTGGCGGCAAGCCCGAGGCGAACACTTTCATAACGGTTCAGTCCGACGATTTTGCCCAAATCAAAATCCAGCCATCCATAACGAAAATCGCCATGAAGCAACTGTGCGACGCTTTCTGCTTTGACTTGGAAATTTCGCTCTTTGCCGATGCGGTCTATCGCTTTGTAAGTGTTACGCTCGCGCTCCGTTAGCGGAATCGGCCGCAGTTCCTGCATTTTGCTTCCGTCATCATTGACAACGGTATAAGTGTAAACCGCCGCGGCGTGGTCTGCGTGCGTTTCAGCCGATATGTCCGAATAGACAGAACGAACGCTCAGATACAACCCAAATGGTGGATTGTCAACGTCCTTCGGCGCGGGCACCGTGCGGCTCAGTTTTATTCTGAAATCTTCATCGGCCAAAAACCATTTGCCGTCAACCTGTTTCCAATTCCAAATCTTATGTTCATCATCGTCGGCGGAGCGGGTTTCCAAGCGCGTGACACCGTACGTTTCGGCATCGATATAGATCTTGCCCAAATTCTCGCGCATGCGCCACGGCCGCTGTTTCTTGGATTCTCGGAAATCTATGACATAAGTTTTGCGGTTGTCTAACGTAACGGAATCTGCAGAGTGATAGATGTACAGACTGCGGTTTTCTTTCATCACTTCACGCGGCAGACGGTTGATGTTGGAGTAGGCCGCCACAAATTCAGGCAACGACTTTTCCAGACCCGAAACTTTGGAATCGAGAATCCTTATCTTTTCGCCTTTCGCCGCCGTATAATCGGTTTCCAGACTGCGTTCCCACAGCGCGAGGCCGCTTTCTTTTAAAACTTTGTCCAGCAGAACTTTATCTATGACGGGCTTATAATTTTCTATCCTAGACGCTATTCCGCCGTTGTTGGCATATCTGCGGTAGAGCGCAGTACTGTCGGGGTGAACATCCACCGCGGCCTTCATATAATTCTTGTAATGATACGCGGCAAGCGACTGTGGACTATTGCTGTTGTAATGTGCCAAAACGTTGTTCAGCAGTTCCAATGCTTTTGGGTCGCTCGCAGCGGTTTGAGCAGTCAAACCTGCGCTTATGAGCAGAAAGTATATTTTTTTCATAAAGGTTTAAGTGCCGATGTAGGCGGCTTCGGTTGTCGTTAAGCAAAAAATGAACCTTATTTATAAGGCAGAAAAAAACCTCTGTGCAATGCACAAAGGTTGATTGTTATTCTTGTAGTAGGATTACAACTGCTCGGCTTTTTCCAGCGCGGCTTGCAGACCGGCCGGGTTTTTACCGCCCGCCGTTGCAAAGCCCGGGTTGCCGCCACCGCCACCGTTGATCTCTTTTGCCAATTCTTTTACAATGTTTCCGGCGTGGTACTCACCGCTCAAATCATCGGATACACCCACGGTAATCATCGGTTTGCCGCCGTTTTCGGAAAGGACGACCACCACGCTGCGCGGCTGTTCTTTCTTCAATGTGAAGACGATGTCTTTGATGGCGGCTGCATCCAAATCCGCTCTTTTTACCAATAGATTCTTGCCGTTGCTCTCTCGGAAATCATTTTTCCATTGAGCGGTTTCGGCGTTTGCCTTTTCTTTTTTCAGTCCCTCATTCTCAGATTTCAAGGCTGCGTTTTCATCGATGAGTTTTTCTACGGCCTTGGTTAAATCTTTTGATTTGAGAAGCTGTTTCAGTTCATTGATTTGCTCTTCCAGCCCGTTATAGTATTCCCGAGCTTTTTGTCCGGTAATCGCTTCTATTCTTCGGATGCCCGCGGCGGTGGAGCTTTCCGCAGAGATCTTAAACTGTCCGATCTCGCCTGTGCTCCGGACATGCGTCCCGCCGCAGAGTTCACGCGAACTGCCGAACTGAATCATGCGGACTTTGTCACCGTATTTCTCGCCGAACAAAGCCATGGCTCCTTTGCCTATCGCCTCGTCTATCGGAATATCGCGGAACTCATCGAGTTTGATGTTTTCCTGAATTTTCTCATTCACAAGACGTTCTACTTCTGCCAATTCTTCATCGGTCATCTTTCCGAAATGTGAGAAGTCAAAGCGCAGATAATCGGGTCCCACAAAAGAACCTTTCTGTTCCACATGCGTACCGAGGACAGTGCGCAGCGCCTCGTGCAATAAATGCGTCGCCGAGTGATTGGCCATCGTATGTCGACGGTCTGTGCTCACTTTTGCATGGAAGCGGGCGTTGACATCTTCGGGAAGGTTTTTAACCAATGAGACGATCAGGTTGTTTTCTTTTTTTGTTTCCAAAACTTCTACTGCGGCATTGTTATTTTGAAGCAGACCACTGTCGCCTACTTGGCCACCGCCTTCGGGATAGAACGGACTTTCTTCCAACACAATTTGGTAAAACTCGCCGTCTTTGTTTTCCACTTTGCGGTAACGGGTAATATAGGTTTCGCTTTCGGTCGCGTCGTAACCGACGAACTTTTCCGCGGTATCTTTCAGCGTTACCCAATCGTGGACTTTGGATGCCGATGACTTTTTGGAGCGTTGTTTCTGACGATCCATCTCG
>RDDY01000027.1 GCA_003852805.1 Chryseobacterium sp. | reverse complement strand
ACCTATAACGTAGCTTTCCATCAGATCGTCCTCGTTTGAGTTTTTAAACAGTTTCTCAAAACGGTTCATGGCTTTCGGATAATTGGCTACGTTATAGGTTTTCAGTCCCGCGCGTCCGGCTGCATATTTTACCGCAGCATCAAGCCCGCCCAGTTCATCGACCAAACCGAGTTCTTTCGCGCGTGTTCCCGACCAAACGCGTCCGCCACCGATGGCGTCTATCTCCTCAAACGTTTTTTTGCGGTTCTGCATCACAAACCCGACGAAACGGTTATAAGTCTGTTCCACACTTCTCTGCATCATATTCAGTGTTCCCGGCGCAGCGCCTGACAGCGGCGAATAGATTTGAGCGTTATCGTTCGTAGAGACAATATCCGAGTGAATGCCGTTTCGGGTCGCCAGATCTTTAGCGTTCCAAATCAACCCGAAGACGCCAATGGAACCGGTAAGTGTGCGCGGCTCAGAATAAATCTTTTCGCCGGCCATCGCAATGTAATATCCGCCCGATGCCGCATAGTCGCCAAAGGAAACAATCAATGGTTTCTTTTTTCTTAGTTGCTGAAGCTCAAACAGAATTTCGTCCGAAGCATTGGCGCTGCCGCCCGGGGAATTGATCCTGAGAACAACGGATTTTATTTTGTCGTCTTCGGCAATTTTCCGAATCTCTTTGATGAAGTCTTCCGAATATATACCGTTGCTTCCTTCGCCACTGAAGATTTGACCGGCAGCATTTAGGACAGCGATTTCGCCCGTGGAATTTTGTTCTTGGCTCCGAGACAAAGTCTTAATGTAATTAACAATCGATACTTTTTCGGGTTTTTTGCTTTTATCTTTATGAGTGAGGTCTTTCAATAGGTCGTCATATTGCCCTTTTTGCAGCAGTTGATCGGCCAGCTTATATTGCATTGCGGTTTGGGGGATGAAACCGTACAATTGGTTTGCGGCTTGTTGAAACTCAGCCGGAGCTATCTTGCGCGATTTCGCCATTTTTGATGAAATTCCGGACCAAACATCGTTTAGCATAGTAGCAAGCTGCTCACGGTTTTCGGGCGAAATGTCGTCACGCAGGAAAGGCTCTACCGCAGCCTTGTACTTCCCATGACGGATGACGTCTATGCCGATGCCGTATTTCTCTGCAAAGCTTTTTAGGAAAACCACCTCGGTAGACAAGCCTTTGAGCTCTATACCGCCGGCAGGATTCAGGAAAAATTTATCGGCGACGGACGCCAGGTAATAGGCTCCTTGGCTGATGGCATTGCCGTAGCCGTAGACAAACTTGCCGCTTTTCTTAAAATCTTCCAAAGCGCGTCTTACGGCGTCGGTTTGGGTGGTTCCCATCGGCAGATTGTCGGCTTCTATACTGATGCCTTTGATTTTATCGTCGGTTTTGGCCTTTTCAATGGCTGATAAGATGTCTTGTAAGTATATTTCTTTCTTCGATCCGAAGTCAAAAAGATTAGCAGAGATTTCACTGCTGCTCTCAATCACAGGGTTTTTAAAATTTAGAACCAATACAGAGTTGCTCTTTACGGTGGGTCGGCTGTCGCCCGCAATGCTGCTGCTGATCAGCATGACTACAAAAAAACCGATCACCAAGGAGCATAGCAGCAATATGGCCACTATATTTGCAAAAACATTTTTGATGAATCCTTTCATTATAAAATTTTAGTTGTTGGGTATGTCGCAGAATAAGGTGGTTTTGTTACTGGGTAGCAATCTGGGGAATCCGGAAGCAAATATAGATGAGGCAGTTTTCAAAATAAAGAGCGATATCGGCAGGTTGACTTTAATTACGAAAAAACTCAGAACAAAGCCTGTAGAATATGAAAGCAACAATAATTTTTGTAATATTGCATTAGAATTAACGACAATCTTTTCACCGATTGAATTATTGAAAAGAATAAAGTTAATAGAATGCGAGATGGGCAGAGTATGTGACAGCGCAATGTTGGGACGGTACGAGGATCGCTTTATTGATATTGATATCGTAAGTTTCAACAATATTGTGTTTGTCTCCAAAAGGCTGATATTGCCTCATAAAAAACATTTACATGAGCGAGAGTTTAGCCGTGAGCTGCTGAATATACTTAACAGTGAAGGCCGTAACGGATAAACTTTAATGTGGTTCGTAAGTTCAAACGTAACGCTGTGCTACGTAAAGAAATGCAAAAGCTATGTTAAATAAAATTTAAAATTATGGCCTGTAGGCATGCTATTTGTTGCGAGGCCTAATATTCTTCAATAATAACTATTAATTAAAATTATTTCCAATGAAACGAAGTTTAACAATTGCTGCATTTGCGTTGGCATTTCCTGCCATAACGTTTGCGCAAGATTCAATCCGGACAGAGGTTACTTCAACCGGCTACAGAAACTATGATGCTTCTTACAATCGCGACGGCAAGAGATTTAACTCTTGGTCCATCTCGATTGGTGGAGGTTCGCCTTTCATGCAGTCTGCAGATTTGTCCTCATTAAAAGATAACGGGGAAAACTTATTTGGTTATTCCGCTTATTTCAGCATTAATAAAGCTATCAATCATACTGTGGGTCTAAATCTACAGTATGATAGAGGAGAGATCAGACAAGGTGATTTTAACACAAAAAACTCGGGTGCAGGAATTGCTAACGGTCTTGCGGGTAGAACGCAATATGATGCGATCTCACTATTGGCAGACGTCAACCTATCGAATCTGCTGCGTCGTGTAGACAAAGACAATGCTTTCCGTTGGGCATGGCATGTTTACGGTGGTTCGGGAACCATCAGATATCGCACCTATCTCAAGCCTGCTGGAGGCAGCCAGCGTCTTGTCACAGAAGTGAAGCCTTTTAAATATGAATCTGTTTTCGCTCAGTTTGGTACAGGTGTCAAGTTTAAAGTATCAGATGCGCTTGATTTGGAAGCGAGAGCAATGTACGTGGCAACCGGCGACGACCAATTTGACGGCCTGACAGGCAATCAGAAGCGTAATGCAGGAAATTCTGACAACTTCTTTAATACCACTTTAGGTTTGACATTCAACCTCGGAAATCATGGTACGCATGTTATGTGGCATGATCCACTACAGGAAATCTACTACAGAATTGATGTCTTGGAGCAGCGCAACTCAGACGTAGAGGTTTGTAAAAGCGGGGATGCCGATAACGACGGTATTTGCGACGATTGGGATAGACAACTCGATACGCCTGCCGGTGCACGCGTTGACGGCGCAGGTGTAGCTCTTGATGTTGACATGGACGGAGTGATCGACCTTTATGACAAGTGCCCGACAGTTCCCGGTCCGGTAGAAAATAACGGCTGCCCTTACGAAACTACAGTTGTTGTGACCGAGGCTACCCGAGCGTTGGAAGGAATTGAATTTGACTTGGATTCAGACCGTATTTTGCCGTCAAACACTGCCATCCTGAACAATGCTGTAAGCTACATCAATGCAACGTCAGGTAACTACAGAGTGGTAGGTGGTACCGACACACGCGCGTCAGACGCGTACAATCAAAAGCTCTCTGAGAGACGCGCCAACAACGTTAAGAACTATTTGATTCAAAACGGTGTGACTTCCGGCAGACTGGAAGCGGTGGGCCGCGGCAAACGTGATCTGAAATATCCGGAGTGCAACCCTGCAACCAAATGTCCGGAATGGAAGAACCGTGCGAACAGACGCGTTTACTTCGAGCAGAAATAATAATCTCTATCATGAGATGTCAAAGGTGCGCTTCGGCGCACCTTTTTTGTTTGCAGCCCTTCGTAAAGTAGACCTAAAAGTTGTAATTTTACGTGAATGATCGACGAGAACCGCCTGAGGACTGCCTTGCGGCAGTATTGGAATTATACCGAATTCCGAGATGCGCAGCTGCCCATCATGCAGGCGGTGCTCTCAGGGACGGATGCGGTTGCGCTTTTGCCAACGGGCGGCGGCAAGTCTCTATGCTATCAACTGCCCGCAATTGTTTCCGAGGGGATTTGTCTGGTGGTTTCTCCGTTGTTGGCGCTGATCAAAGATCAGGTCCACGCCCTTGTCCAGCGTAATATAGGCGCTGCTTTCATAAGCTCTGAACAAGACGAATTGCAACAGGAACAAGTCTGGGAGGACTGCCGAAACGGTTATGTAAAACTGCTCTACGTGTCGCCGGAACGGTTGCAGAGCCAAGCTTTCATCAATAATCTGCAAGAGCTGCAGCTCTCATTCATAGCCGTAGACGAGGCGCATTGCATTTCGGAATGGGGCAGTGACTTCCGACCGAGCTACCATAATATTGCAGGTTTCAGAATGCTTTTTCCGCATCTGCCTTGCTTGGCTCTTACGGCTACCGCCACCGATAAAATCGCGCAGGAGATCATTGCTAAGTTAAGTCTGCAAGAACCGGCCGTTTTCCGTACCTCGTACAGAAGGCACAATCTGCAGTTGATCTTCCGTGAGCTTTCCGACAAATATCCGTTTGTTCAAAATTACCTTCGGAGCAATTCGGGCGCGGGCATCATTTATTGCCGAACCCGTCAACAGACGGAGGATCTGTCCAAATGGTTAAAAGCGCGCGGCGAGAGCAGAGTCGATTATTTTCATGCAGGCTTGATAATCTCCGAGAAACTGCGGCGTCAGAAGGAATGGTTGCTGGGTAGCGATCGGGTGCTGATTTCGACCAACGCCTTTGGTATGGGGATCGATAAAGAGAATGTCGATTTTATTCTCCATCTTTCACCGCCGGCTTCCATCGAAAACTATTACCAAGAGGTCGGTCGCGCGGGAAGAAGTGGCCGTGCGTCTCAAGCGGTGATCTTGTGGAACGAGCAAGAGCTGTCGGCCTTTGATGAATTGCTGTTCAACCAGATTCCCAATAAAAAGGAATACTTGCGGATTATCTCGTATGTATATTCGGCGGCATCGGTAGCCGAGGGTGAACAATCGGAAGAAATGCATCAGTTAAACTTCGATAAAATAAGAAGTTTTACCAAACTCAGTCGAGCAAAGATTCTTGCCGTATTGCAGTTTCTGCACAATCAGGATGTGATTTATCTGAAAGAAACCAAAGGTCCCTCGTATTTGGAATTGTTGATTGATAGCAACCATCTGGACCAGTTGCCGCCGAAAGATGTTTATTTTATCGAATTGCTGTTGCGCACCGTTTCCGGTCTCAGTTCGCATGGTGTAAGCTTCAGCGAGACGGCTGTTTGCAATAAATTAAACGTAGAACCCGTCAAGTTTAAGGAACGTCTTTCCAAAATGCATTCTCTGGCTTATCTTAAATATTTTGACGGTTCTTCGGCCGGAATCCGTTTCTTGAAGCCACGCGACGATCGAACCATTGCAGGAAAATATTGGAAACAATTTTTGCTGATTCAGAAAAGTAAACTGAGAAAATGGGAAGAGATGAAATACTTGTTGCGCTCTCCGGACTTCTGCAAGATGAAGTTGATATTGGCGTACTTTGATGAAAAAGCGGAAGACTGTGGCAAATGCAGCTACTGTCTGAACAAAACAGGAACGCCTGTGGCTTTATTGCGCAGCGAGATCACGGCAAGGCTCAGTCGGCGCCCGCAGACGTTTCAGGAGCTTTCCGCAACCATGCCCGAGCAGCGAGGCGACGAATTGCTGGAAGAGCTAAAACAAATGCTGGACGACGGCGTGGTGCGTATGCTAAATTTTAAAACTTATACTATATAGATGAAATCCTTAAAGGTGGTGTTTTTCGGTACACCCGAATTTGCAGCCGCATCGTTGGGTGCCATTCACAAGAGCAAACATCAAGTGGTTGGCGTTGTAACCGTTGCCGATAAAGCAAGCGGCCGCGGACTGAAAATACAGCAATCGGCTGTTAAGAAATATGCGGCGGAAAACGGCTTGCAAATCTTCCAACCGCTAAAACTACGAGATCCCGATTTTCTGCGGGAAATGGAAAGTCTACAAGCAGATGTCTTCGTGGTGGTAGCGTTTCGGATGATGCCCAAAGTGTTGTACAGCATTCCTGCCTTCGGGACTTTCAATCTCCATGCTTCCTTGTTGCCCGATTATCGCGGGGCGGCGCCCATCAATTATGCAGTGATCAATGGCGAAGAGCGCACAGGGGTGACAACCTTTTTCATCAACGAGAAGATCGATGAAGGCAATCTCCTTTTACAAGCCGAAACCTCTATTGAGGAAAATGAAAGCGCTGGCGAGCTGCACGACCGTTTGATGGCCATAGGTGCAGATTTGGTGGTACAGACGTTGGACGCTTTAGCCGACGATGGTGTGCAAGAAAAACCGCAGCCCGTGGTGGAAAATCCAAAGAATGCTTTCAAGATATTTAAGGAAGATACCCTTATCGATTGGCAGAAAGATGTTGAGCAGTTACATAATTTTATCCGCGGAATGTCACCGTATCCCGCTGCATACACGCATCTGAAAGTGGGAGACGAAACAAAAACCCTAAAGATTTTTAAAGGCAGTTATGAACGCAACGACCACGATTTCCCTGTAGGTGAAATTGCAATTGAGGACGGCCGAGTGAAGGTTTATGCAAACGGCGGCATGTATTATCCTGAGGAATTGCAGTTGGAAGGCAAACGGCGGATGACCGTAAGAGACTTTTTAAACGGTCTTCATCAGCAGATCAGCTTACTATAAAAAGAACCCGCTGCAATTGCAGCGGGTTCTGATATTTAAAGAGGAACCATTTCGGTGATTTCCACATCGTAGCCGCTGACAATCGGTTTCTGATCCGGGGTCCGCGTGATTACTTTCATTTTGCTGATTCCTAAGTTCTTCAGAATCTGTATGCCGATACCGTGGTCTTTAAAGTTGGAATTGATGGTAGGTCTCCGCTCATTACCCAATTGATATTGCAGGAACTGATTAAGTTTTTGCAAAGTTGTTTCTGAGTTGGAAACGTTGTTGATAAAGACAACTGCGCCTTTGCCCTCGTCGTTAATCATCTTCGTTACCTTTTCCAAAATGGGTGTTTCGCCATTGGACAATCGGCTCAATACATCGAAGTAAGAACTTGAGGATTGCACGCGTACCAATACAGATTCACCGGATTGCCATTCGCCCTTGGTGATGGCAAAATGGTATTGGTCCGTATGCTTTTCGCGGTAAGCAAAGAAATTGAAATCTCCGTAATGCGTGGTGATGGGTTTTTCTATAATGCGTTCCACCAGATCGCCGTTGCGCAAACGATAGTGAATCAGATCCTCGATCGATACAATTTTCAGATCGTGCTTTTCGGCCAGCTTTACCAATTCCGGCAGTCTGGCCATAGAGCCGTCATCGTTCATGATCTCACAAATTACGCCGCCGGCCTTCAGGCCTGCAATTTCTGTCAAATCAATGGCCGCTTCCGTATGTCCGGCTCTTTTCAAGACGCCACCTTTGCGCGCGCGCAGCGGAAATATATGACCGGGACGCATGAAATCTTCGGGTTTTGTGTTTTCGTCCATCAACGCCAAAATGGTTTTGGAGCGGTCGCCGGCTGAGATGCCCGTGGATACTCCGTCGCCCAACAGATCCACCGAAACGGTAAAGGCGGTCTCCTTGGGGTCGCTGCTGCGCGTCACCATCACTTCCAAGCCCAGTTCATCACAGCGTTCTTCGGGAAGAGGCGTACATATTAAACCGCGTCCGTGGATGGTCATGAAGTTGACAATCTCAGGCGTGGTCAGCTCTGCGGCCGATAGAAAGTCACCTTCGTTCTCGCGGTCCTCGTCATCTACTACGATGATGATTTTGCCGTTTCTCAAATCTTCAACAGCTTCCTCAATCGTGTTGAGACGGATATTTTCCATAGATAGTTTTTGCAAAGATACAACTTTAACATGCGATGTCTGAAATGGGCGGACTGCCGGCTTTTCAACCAAAACCGTATTTTTGAGTTGTAAATCAGATTTATGGAAAAGATTAAAACGGGTTTGTGTGCCTTCGGCATGAGCGGGAAATTGTTTCATGCGCCTTTCTTGCATAACCACCCGTCGTTTGAGTTGACGGCCGTTACGCAGAGACATGCATCCGACGTCAAAGATATTTATCCCGAGGTAAAACTCTATCGTTCCGCCGAGGAGATGATGGCCGATCCCGAGATTGAATTGGTGGTGGTAAACTCGCCGGTACAAACGCATTTTTCATTCGCGAAATCGGCAATCGAAAACGGCAAACATGTAATTGTGGAGAAACCTTTTACGGTGAATGCGTCGGAGGCAGAAGAACTGGAGCGGCTGGCGCGGGAGCGCAGTGTGCTGTTGAGCGTCTATCAAAACAGACGATGGGATGGCGATTTTCTGAAAGTCAACGAGATCATCAGCTCCGGCAGACTGGGAGAAATAAAGGAAGCCGAACTGCGCTTTGACCGTTACCGACCGCAGCCATCAGGCAAAATACATAAGGAAAGCAATCTGCCGGGTGCCGGTGCATTGCATGATTTGGGCGCGCATCTGATCGACCAAGCGCTTATTCTCTTCGGGATGCCTGAGAAAATCTTCGCCGATGTCTTTGCAATGCGGCCGCGCGGTGAAGCAAACGATTATTTTGATCTGACATTATTTTATCCGAACCATTTGCGTGTGCGCATAAAAAGCAGCGTCTTTGCGGCGGGCAAATATTATGAGTACGTGATCCACGGTAGCAACGGCAGTTTCCTGCAAGAGAGAACCGACCCGCAGGAAAGAGAATTGGCTAATGGAACGCAACCTTCGTTGCAGGATTGGCTTCCGCCATACGACGAATCTGATGGTGTATTACAGTTGACCGAATCGGAAGCGACCCAATCAATGCCCGGAAATTATATGCATTATTACGACGAGATTTACCGAGCATTGCGATGCGGCGGACAAAATCCTGTGCCGGCAGAGCAAGCCGTCAACACCATGAAAGTGATAGACGCCGCGTTGAAGAGCAGCGCCGAATCCTGTGTAATGCCCGTCCGTTAAATCACATTCACTTCACGCTCCAAACCGATGCCGAATTCTTGTTGAACAGAATCGATGATGAGTTGCGAAAAATCGTAGATTTCCTGTCCCGCGGCCTTGCCCGTTGCGTTTATCAAAACCAGTGATTGTAGCGCGTGCGAGCCTACATTGTCTATCGTTTTGCCGCGCCAACCGCATTGTTCAATCAGCCATCCTGCGGGCACTTTCACTTGCGTACCGTCTGAGTAACCCGGAATTTCGGGGTGGCGATGTTTCAACCGTTCGAAGGCTTCCATCGGGATAACCGGATTCTTGAAGAAACTGCCGGCATTTCCTGTAACGGCAGGATCGGGGAGTTTGCTTTGACGGATGGCAATTACCACATCGGCAATATCTCGGAGGGTCGGAGCGGTAATATTCCGCTTTTGCAGTTCTGCTTCTATGGCACCGTAATGAGAAGAAATTTTGTGGTCTTTAACGGTAAGGCGAAAGGTCACTTGCAGAATAATGTATCGACCCTTGTTCCGCTTGAAAACGGAATCACGGTAGCCGAACTCGCATTCGTCTTTTTTGAAATCTCTTATTCCACGGGTCTCGGTATCGAAAACTTGGCAGGTTTCAAAAACATCTTTTATTTCTACGCCGTAAGCACCGATGTTTTGTATGGGTGCGGTGCCCACATGGCCGGGAATCAGTGACAGATTTTCCAACCCGCCATAATCCTGATCGATGCAATCCTGCACGAAGGAATGCCAGTTCTCACCCGCTGCAGCGGTTACCAAAACGGCATCGTCGGCAAATGATGTTTCTATTCCTTTTAGATTCAGGCGGATTACAAGACCGTCAAAGTCGCGCGTAAACAGCACATTGCTGCCGGCGCCTAACACCAAAAGGCGTAATCCATTCCGCTCGGCAAATTGCAAAGCTTTCTGCAGTTCGTCTGTGGACGCCACTTCTGCAAAGTAGGCAGCGCCAACATCTACGCCGAAAGTGTTGTATTTTTTTAACGAGACCTGCCGCCTGATGTCCATCAACGGTTGTTGTATTTTATCAAAGCATCGCCCAAGATATCAATGGCGCGTCGCAGGTCATCCTCTTTCAGCACATACGCCAAACGGACTTGCTTCTTGCCGAGTTCGGGATCAGAGTAGAAACCTCCCGCGGGCGCTACCATAACGGTCTCACCGTCCAAATTGTAAGACTCCAGCAGCCATTGCGCAAAACGGTCACTGTCATCCACCGGCAATTCTGCCATACAGTAGAA
>RDDY01000297.1 GCA_003852805.1 Chryseobacterium sp. | reverse complement strand
CATTTGCGGGGCAATTTTTTATGTTTCGTTGCCGTTGTAATTCAGAAGTAGTGCGGGAATAGTCGTTTGGTGGAATTATCATTTGGTCATGTTAATATTTATTAACATATTTGTCGTCAATTAAATATTAAAATGTGTTAATATGAATTTACGAGTTCGCGCACTTGGCATCGGAGCTTTGTTCTTTGTAGGAGGGCAAGTTGCCATGGCGCAAAATGTTCAGCGAGACACGACTACTACGAGAGAGATCGACGAGGTGGTTATTGTGGGGTATACCGCAGTAAAGAAAGAGGATTATACCGGATCTGTCTCAACTGTAAAAAGTGAAGCTATTGATCGCAAGAACGTGTCTAACGTCGCTCAGGCACTTACAGGTGAGGCGGCAGGGGTAAGAGTAATTACCTCCACGGGTCAGCCGGGTTCTGAGCCGAGAATACGTGTACGCGGTATTGGTTCTGTAAGTGGTAACCGTGAGCCATTATACGTATTGGACGGCGTTCCTTATGACGGGAACATATCTTCCATCAACCCGGAGGATATCGAGAGTATGAGCGTTTTGAAAGATGCAACTGCAACTGCTATTTACGGTGCCAGAGGTGCCAACGGTGTGGTTCTCATCAATACAAAGCGCGGACGTGCCAACAGACCGTTGATTACCGTGGAAAGTAAAGTTGGGTTCAATACTCCTTTATTGCCACGTTATGACGTGATCAAAAGTCCGGAAGAATACATCGCCCTGGCATGGGAATCGGTGTATAACCAAGGGAAGTTGACCAATAATGCCAACCCTACGGCATACGCCAACGCCAACCTTTTCGGTGGTAAAGGTATCAGCCCGAAATACAATATGTGGAACGCAACGGCTGCACAGTTAATTGATCCCGCTACGGGGCAAGTAAGAGCCGGCGTTACCAGAAAGTATAACCCTGAAAACTGGGAAGATTATGCTTTCCAGACTTCTTCCAGAATGGAGAATAACTTGAGCATCAGTGGTGGTGAAGGTAAAACCACCTATTACACAGGCTTGGGTTATCTAAAGGATGAAGGCTACTCCATCAACTCAAAGTATGAGCGTTACAGCGGTCGTCTGAATGTTGGTTATCAAGCGAGACCATGGTTGAAAGGGGAATTCAATATGGGTTACGCCTATTCAAACACAAACAGAAACGGGCAGACCGAGGACAGCGGCAGTATTTTCTGGTTTGTAGATAACATTCCTTCGATATATCCATTGTTCCTGCGTGATGCTCAGGGCAACATGGTGGCAGATCCGTACTTCGGCGGCTTCCAATATGATTATGGTACAGGACGTGGTTTCGGCGCACTTACCAATGCTATCGCAGACGCAACCTACAACCTGGACAACCGTAAAAGACATGAACTGAACTCCAACTTCTCGTTGAAAGCAGATCTGGCGAAAGGATTGAGCCTTGAAACAAGAATCGGTGGTCAATACTATAACAACAGTAGAAACGACTATTCTAACCCTTACTACGGTAGCGCAGCCTCTATGAACGGATCTCTGTATAAAGTTCGTGGTGAGCTTTTCTCATGGAACTTCCTACAGTTGCTTCGTTACATGAATCGTTTTGACAATCATGGCATCCAAGTGTTCGCAGCACACGAAACAACAGATTGGAGATACAACTATCTGTCTGCTTCCAAGTACGGTCTGGTAATTCCTGACGGTACCGAGTTCAACAACGCCATCAACCAAAGCCCTGCGTATTCTTACGTGAACAACTATGCGTTGGAAAGTTACTTCGGGCAGATGATGTATGACTATCAGAATAAATATCTGTTGTCGGCGAGTGTAAGACGCGATGGATCTTCCAGATTCTTACAAGACAAGTGGGATACTTTCTACTCAGTGGGTCTTGGTTGGGTAATGAAGCGTGAAAACTTCCTGATGAACAGTGAGTTCGTAAACCAGTTGAAACTGAAAGCAAGCTATGGTACAGTAGGTGACCAAGCGGGTGTGGGTTTCTATCCGGGTTACAACGTGTACTGGCCGGGTAACTTCATGGGTCTGCCGGGGGCAGCATTCGACAGAATCGGTTATCCTGATCTGACTTGGGAGAAATCGAAAAACTTCTCTGCCGGTATCGAGTTCGGATTGTTCAGCAACCGTGCGATTGAGGGTTCAGTTGATTACTTCCACAGAACCACCGAGAATTTGATCTTCGACAGAAGACTTGCGCCTTCTACAGGTAACGCCATCATCAAAGTAAATGACGGTCTATTGGTAAACCAAGGAGTTGAGTTTGCCCTGACAGGTCATTTATTCAGAAAAGGCGATTTCTTCTTGGATCTATCGGTTAACGGTGACTGGTTGAAAAACGAGTTGACAAGAATGCCGATTGATCCTACTACAGGTCAACAAAAACTGATCGACCTCTCAGAAGCAGGCTTTGGTCGCACAACCGGCCGTTCACTGTATGATTATTATATGAGAGAATGGGCAGGTGTTAACTCTCAGACGGGTGCCGCTCAATGGACGCTTCACTATGTAGACAAGAATGGTAACGGCGTGTTCGACTCAGGTGATATTGCCGTAGCTTCACTTTATGAGTACCAGCAGGCCAATCCGGGAGCTGTAATCTCACAAACGGTTACCGAAACTTATGCACAGGCCACTCAAAAATTCCTTGGAAAATCGGCGCTTCCTGATCTGCGTGGTGCTTTCGGACTTAACGCCGGCTACAAAGCATTCTCAATCGGTGCGCAGTTCCTTTACTCTATAGGCGGATATGCTTATGACAGCGCTTATGCCGTATTGATGAACAACGACCAGATCGGCGGTAATAACTGGCACAAGGACATCGAGCAGAGATGGCAGAATCCGGGTGACGTTACAAACGTACCGCGTCTCTCCAACGGACGTGACACCAACTACAACAGTCGCTCCAGCAGATTCTTGACCAAGGCAGACTACTTGGTACTGAACAATGCTTACGTTGCCTATAGCCTTCCTTCAAAATACTACGAAGGTTTAGGTCTGAACGGACTCCAAATTTCAGTAACAGGTGATAACCTTTGGATCAATACCAAGCGTAAAGGTTTCAACCCAACAGTCTCTGAAACCGGTGGAACCAGCATGTACACCTATTCACCGTTGTCTACTATTACCTTCGGTGTAAAAGCAAACTTCTAATCTTTTAACAATGAAAAAATTAGTTATATTAAGTTCGTTACTCGGACTATTATTCACAACAACATCTTGCCGTGATGAGTTCTTGGAAAGCGAGCCGACCGAAACTCTGGCAAATCCGCCCGCACAGGCGAAGCTATACGGGTTGTATCTGATGATGATCAATACAGGCACCGGTGGTACTACGGGTCATGACGACTTTGGTCAGAAAGGTTATGACATGGTTACGGACATGCTTTCATCCGACATGGCTTTGGAAGCGTCTGTATACGGCTGGTACAGAGCTGTGGCCAACCTAACCGGTCCTGCGGATTTTACGAACAACGTAAACTATCTTCCATGGAGATATTACTATAGAATTGCATATGCGGCCAATGACGTTATCGCAGGTTTGGGCGGTAATACAGCTGTGCCTTCGGGAGCCGACAAGGCTGCAATGGGACAGGCAAAAGCGATGAGAGCATATGCTTATTTCTACCTGACTCAGATGTACACTACAAAGTACGATCCGAATGCTGCTGCAATTCCTCTGTATACCACCGCAAGCGTTGAAGCCCAGCCAAAAGCAAAGCAATCCGAACTGTACGCACAGATGGTTAAAGATTTGACAGAAGCCGTAGATTTGTTGCAAGGCTACGGACGTCCTAATAAAGGGGTTATCAACCAAGACGTAGCGAAAGGCCTGTTGGCTTATGTGTACGCTGCTATGGGCGAAAATGCGAAAGCTGCGACACTTGCACAGCAGATTATTGCAAAAGTGCCGATGACGACTGCCGAGCAAACTGTTTACAATACAACTACCGGCAGCGGTGGTGGGTTCAATGACCTGAACACTTCAAGCTGGATGTGGGGGTTTGATATTACCGAAGCCAATGACTTAGATTTGATCAGCTGGTGGGGTCAAATGGATATCTTCTCTTATTCTTACGCTTGGGCAGGTGATCCAAAAGGCATCGACCTTAACCTGTACAACGCTATCAGACCGGACGATATCCGCAAAAACCAGTTCGTAACAGTAAACGAAACTGCGTCAGGTTACGAAATGGTTGACGCCAACGAGGATGGCGATTTCCCTGCAGTACCTGCGAACAAGTTCTTCGCTCCGGATAGAGTAATCGGTGGTCAGCGTATTATTACAACAGATTATCTCTTCATGAGATCGGATGAATTCTATCTGTTGGCAGCTGAAACTCTTGCCAAGTCAGGCAATGAAGCTCAGGCAAAGACCGTCTTGAAGAACTTCCTGTCCAAGAGATTAGGCAGCACTTCATACATCGACGCGCTTTCAGGTCAAGCACTTCGTGATGAGATTTATCTGCAAACCAGAATCGAGCTTTGGGGCGAGGGTAAGAGCTACTTTGCGATGAAGCGTAACCAAGCATCGGTTAAGAGAGGATCTAACCACGTTTATTTGGCTGGACAAACCTTCTCCTATGACGATCCACGTTTGTCTCTGAAGATTCCACAACAAGAGATAAACAACAACCCTAAACTATAATTTACCAAACCCGCCTCACGGCGGGTTTTTTATTGAAGCAACTAATCTTGTTTTATTTCAATATTTTTGTACCTCATTTACTCTGAATGAGGTACATTTTTTTTGCGCTGCTGGCGCCCCTGCTGTTCTCTGCACAGGTGGTCAATAAAACAGATTCCAACCGAATTTCTATGGATTCCGTTGTGATCGATACCGGTGCGCGCGACTCGCTGAAGATTTTTCGTCCGACCAGCGCAGATTACCGCTTCCGTACACGCTACGGCCAGACCCAAATCTTCGATACTGTGCTGACGGCCGATAAAATTTATCGCTTCAGCCAATTCAATAACCGAGACAATTTCGGGCGCATCGCCTTTGCCAATATCGGTCGACCGTTCAACCCTTTGGTGTACGAATACCGGCCCGAGTTTGCCCTTACGCTATTGCCTGCCGGCAAATCCTTCAATATTTTAGCAGCTGACGACATCAAGTATTACGATGTAAAGACTCCCACAACGGCTTTTGTGCTGCATAACGGCGTCAGAAATGGTGCGGCACTCAATACCACTTATACGCAGAACATCGGCAAAGACTTCAACTTCGCCATAGAATATATGGGCTTGCGTTCTCAGGGAATGTATCGGCGAGAGCTTGCGGCCAATAACAATACGCTGTTTTCCGCTCATTACACCGCTCCCGGTAAGCGCTACGAGGCGTTTGCTCACTTCCTGCACCAAAATGTAAACAGCGAAGAAAACGGCGGCGTCATGAACCTTGAAGATTTCCTTAGCGGTGACAGCCGATTCCGCGACCGACAAAATTTACAGGTGAACCTCAACAGTTCGCACTCGCGCTTTGCTTACCGCAGGTATTATATAAGCCACGAGCTTGGTCTGATTGCAGGGAACAACGGTTATCCGTTGCGGCTGCGCCACACGCTTTCTGAACAGCTGAACAAGTACACCTACGCTCAGGAAAATCCCGAGGGTTTTTACACCTCTCCGTTGATCGAGGGTTTTCCGTTATCCACAGGAAAGCGTTCGGAAGATTTCAGCAATACATTCAGTGCCGTTTGGGACAACGAGCGTTTTAAGTTGGACGCCGGTGTAAAATACAGCTTCCTGAGTTTTCGTGACAATTCCGTGTACAATGACGCGATATCGGCGGTAGAAGCTTACGAAAGCAAAGAGAGCCGCTTCGGCGTACAGGGTAATTTGCAAATCAATTTGTGGGAAAAGTTCAGATTGAGATCCTTTGCCGAGATTTCTAACGGAAGCAAATTCGGTTCGTACATCCGTTCAGACAACCGCCTCGATTTTAATTTCCTAGACGAATTCAGTGTCCAAGCGCAGCTGAACTTCCAATCCGCCGCGCCCTCTTTCAACTATCTGGCCAACGGATCGGTTTACCGAGACTACAATTACATCTTCGACGGTTTTAAAAATCAAAGCGTCCTGCAGGCCGGCGGTACGGTGGGACTGAAGTGGTTTGATTCCCGCGCGTTTTTCAACTATTTCATCATCGACAATTACGCTTATTTCTCAAGCGTCGGGCAGCCCGCACAGGCCGGTGCGCCTCTAAATATATCACAGCTGGGCGGCGAGGCCACTTTCAGCTATAACAAATTTCACCTAAATACGCGCCTGTTGTTTCAGTCGGCGCTAACGGAGAAACAATTACTGCCGATGCCCGCTTTTGTGGGCCGCGCAAACATCTATTGGCAATCCAAGGCTTTTAAGAACGCCGCCGAAATACAGACAGGCATCAAGGCGTACTATTTCTCAAAATTCGCCTCCCGCGAGTTCTCATCGATTCTGAATGAATTTGTCTTGCCGGGGCCTGCGGGTTATGCCATCGGCGGCAGGCCCGTCTTGGATGCTTACTTCAACCTGAAAGTAAAGACCATGACCATCTTTGCAGAGGCGCAACACTTTGACGCCGGCATCATGAAAAACCGCCTCTTTGCGGCACCGTACTACCCGACGGGGGATTTTAGGCTTAATCTTGGCATTGTCTGGTATCTGTTTCATTGATATGGATGAAAAAAGTACAATTGATTTTCGGCAGATAGACGCCGTTCCTCAACTTATCAAAGATTATTTGAACGGAAAGCTCGGCGAATTCCACAACCGTTCATTCTCGGTAGAAGCGGCCGAACTGCAAGCGGAAGAGAAACGCCTGAACTTCTCTGCGGACCAACGCCGGCGGCTGACAACGGTTCTGTCGGACCAAATGCAATCGGCAGGTCTCTCGGGCAAGCAACGGCAAAATTTGGAAGCGCTGGCTTCTTCCGACACATTCAGCGTCACCACAGGGCACCAGCTCAATCTGTTCACCGGGCCGGTATTCTTTATTTACAAGATTCTGCAAACCATCAAAACAGCCGATTATCTGACCGATAGGCTTTCCGGGAAAACCTTCGTGCCGGTTTTTTGGATGGCGACGGAAGACCATGACCTGGACGAGATCGACCATTTTAGAACCGTCGATGATTTTTATCAAATGCATGCGGAGGCCGGTGGTGCGGTTGGTAGAATTAAGATAGAAGACACACGGTTCATTTCCGATTTTGAAAAAGAATTTGCGCCGACAGCTCACGGCGGCGAGCTGGTTTCATGGATGAAAGAAGCATATAGAAAAGGCATATCTCTAACAACGGCTACCCGCATTTTGGTGCAGAAACTTTTTGCAGAATACGGATTGTTGGTAATCGACGGTGACGACGCCCGCCTGAAAACCGAGATGATTCCTGTTTTTGAAGCCGAGCTGAAGAACGAGGAGTTGTACCGTTCGACAGCGGTGGCAGTCCAAGAGTTGACCGAGCGTTACGGCAAAGTGCAGGTAAACCCGCGCGAGATCAATCTGTTTTACCTGACCGATAGCCGCAACCGTATCGAAAGACAAAACGATAAATATGTGGTTGTTGATACGGACAAACAATTTTCACAAACCGAGATCATCGATGAGCTGTACAAGCATCCCGAGCGCTTCAGCCCCAATGCGGTGTTACGGCCCGCTTTTCAGGAAACGGTTCTTCCCAATATTGCCTACATTGGCGGAAATGCGGAGATCATGTATTGGCTGGAACTAAAATCATACTTCGATAAAATCGGCCTTACCTTTCCCATTCTCATTCCACGCAATTCTTTGCTTTTTCTCAGCAATAAAACTTTGGAAAAGGCAAAAAAACTCGGTTTGGATTTCACCGATTTCTTCGGGGATTACAATAAGCTTGTTAACCGTAAAATCTACGATAAGTCGCCGTTGGCTGAGCTGCTCAGCGAGAAGAAAGCCGAGTTCCAAAATATCTTAGCCGAACTGCAAGCACGCGCCGCCGAGACCGATCCTACCTTTGGCAACTTGGTGCAAGCCGAAGAAGCGCGCGGCACAAAATCATTCCGGCGGATGGAGAAGCGCCTGCTGCGCGCAGAGAAAAAAGTACACGCTGATTTGCTGCAACGCTACAACCGTTTGTATGAAGCCGTGCACCCCGGCGGCGTGTGGCAGGAGCGGGTATATAACTTCAGTGTTTTCTATGCGTTTGGCGGAAGCGACTGGTTGCGCCGCTGCATGGCCGGCATCAGCGTAGAAAAGTCACAATTGGCCATGCTGCATAATTAGCTGTAATACATTATTTTTGTAGCTTATAAAATGAAGATGAAAAGAGTATTCCTGCTTGCACTTTCTGCGTTTGCCATAGGCGCCTCGGCACAGAAGACCCATACCGTGGTAGCCAAGGACAATCCGTACAGCATTGCCAGACAATATGGTCTGAGTTTGGAAGAGCTCAACGCGCTGAACCCCGGCGTGAAAGACGGCAAACTGGACATAGGCCAAACTCTGATTGTCTCAAAAGGCGGCACCGGGCAGATCAGCGTACAGGCGGGGCAGTCGTTGTACGGCATTGCTCGACAATATAAGCTTACCGTAGACGATATCAAAAAAGCAAATCCCGGCCTGAACGAGAATTTGCAAATCGGTGATAAAATAACGCTGCCGTTGGAGAACATCCGTAAATACGGTGATGCGTCGGCGGTTGTTTCTGCCGAATCAAAACCGGCATCGCCGTCCGATAATGCCACCTATACCGTGCAACCCGGCGATACCTATTTCCGCATTACTCGAAATTACAAGCTTACTCAGAAGCAGCTTTACGAGCTGAATCCGGGCTTGGAGCAGCGCGGCTTGCAGCCCGGCGATGTGTTAAATGTAAGCAAGGCCGGCAATGCGAATCTTGCATCGGCAGACAACGGCCGTGCACAAACCGACCGCCCTACCTATACTGTGCAATCGGGCGACACGGTTTTCGGTATCCTCAACCGATTCGGTGTTACCTTGGACGATTTAATCTCGCTGAATCCGCAACTATCCGGCGGGCTGAAGGCGGGAATGGTGCTCCACATAAAAGGAACACCGTCTGAGAGTGCCTTTGTAAAATCGCCCGGCGAAGCTTTAAATGTTGCTTTATTGCTGCCCATCGGTCTTGACGAAAGTTCTGCGTCGTATCGGGATCTGTCGCTCGACTTCCTCAGCGGTGCAAGGTTGGCCATTGAACGGAATGCCGCACGCGGTCAAAAACTTAACATCCGCATCGTGGATACCGGCGCAGAGGCCAACTTCAAGAAGAATATTTCAAGCTTGGACCCGGCGAATACGGATTTGATTATAGGCCCTTTCTTCAAGTCGAATATCGTGGAGATGATGCGCCACCTGGGCAACCGTAATATCCCCATTGTTTCGCCGTTTGCCAATTCAGAAGATCTGTATTCTTACGGCAACGTCATCATCATGGACACCCATCCGTCGGTTTATGCAGAACGTATAGGCAAGGAGGCCGCACAGGCCAACGCCGGTGAGAAGATTTATATAGTGGCAGGTAACGATCGTGCGTACGCCGATCAAGTAAGTGCTGCCATTCGACAAACTTCCAAAAACGCGGTTGTGGCAATCGTCAATTCTGCCGCAGACGTCGTAGCCGAGAAAAATATGATGACGGGACTTACCGCTCCGGTCAGCATGGTTCTTGCTACCGATGACGATGCACAGGGAAATGCTTTTGCTGCACGCGCAATTGCCTTGGCGCGCGATGGCGAGGTAAAGGCTTTCAGCATGTTCTACAATTCGGCATTCGATAAGAACGAAACGGCACTGCGCCCGACACGTTTGGTCTACATCATGGACCGCAAGATCAACACCGACGGCGACTTCGAGAAAGCCGTGCTGGAAGAGTACAGAAAGAAATATTGTAAAGCGCCGGGCAAATACGCGGTGATCGGGTTTGATGTTTTAAACGACATGCTTAGCCGCGAAAACAGCAAAGGCGAACTTTATAAACAGATGAAAAAAAGCCAAACGCAATTGGCAACCAAATATGAATTTGAAAAAGACCGTCGCGGCGCCTATATCAACAAAGGCTATAGAGTAGTGCGGCTGGTTCCATAAATAAACTATGAAAGCATTAGTATTTCCCGGTCAGGGCTCGCAGTATGTGGGCATGGGCCTTGACCTTTTTGAAAGCAGAAG
>RDDY01000215.1 GCA_003852805.1 Chryseobacterium sp. | reverse complement strand
ATTATGACGGTGGAGTTTTCGAAAAAAATGAAGATGGAATTTTGTATTCCAATATTTTTACAGAAGTTAATAAAAATCTCGTTTTGCAGGATAAGGATTTTTTCCTGAAGGAAAAAAATTATTTTTATTTAGGAAACGCTTTCATGCAGCCACGTACTAACGATATTAATAAGGCATTTGAACGTTTAAAACCTAATTTCCCGACAACACATCCTGAAACGGGAACAGACTATTATCATGACCTGCAGGCCGAGCAATATATTGAGGAAGTTAATATTTTTTACGAATTTATAGTTGCTGGAAAAGAGATTGCAATAATTCGCGAAAAGGAAGAACGATCTGTAAGACGCATTACGATGAAAAAACAGAATGATGGTGTTTGGATTGGCAAACCAAGCATTGTAAAAAAAAATTCATCATCGCTATCCTTTTCGGATCACCAAAATCTGAATTTAAGCAGTACTGATTTTAAAATTTTCAGTAATCGTAAGGATTCATTTTTTGTAAAAAATGTTAGGGGTGAACAATTTGTAGTTTCACAAAACAAATTATTTCCAATAAGAAAAGACGAAGTTTTTCTAAAATTTGTAGGAAAATCCAAAAGACACTTTATAACCGAAAGGAAAATTAGAGATCAAGATTTTCATCAAGTTTATGATTTAAGAACTCCCGAAAAACCCATTGCGGAGAATATTAATATTTTGAATTTGGAGTATATTGATTTTCATGATGGTTTTTGGTGTTTAAACCATAGTAATATGAGGCTACTTCACCAAGGTGAGAGAGTTGAAGAAACAGATCACAGGTGGGGATTTTACAGTTTTGCAGAAAACAGAATTATTCATTCCAAATCTTATAAACGCACTGATCGGTTAATTATAAAAAAAGATGTTGCTTATTATAACGATGTAATCTCTAATCCATTTTCGGGAAAAGAATATGGTCAGGTTTTAGGTGAAAAAAAGTTTATTTCCGCTAAATTCTCAAAAGTAATAGTGTCCCGTGATGGAGCGCTGTATTTAGGTAAATTTAATTTTAAAGAAAAAATATACGATTACGAAAAACTAGATATTGAAATCGAAAAATATAATGAATCCTTTCTCTCACCAGACGGTAAATACTTGGTGCTTTCCAAAGAAATAGGCAATTACGAATTGTTTGATATCAACTCTAATCAAAAAACCATCTTTTTCACAGGGAATTTCTTAGAATTTACAACGGATGGGAAATTAATTTATGAAGAAGACGGTAGCAGAATTGCTCGGATTATCGACCCCGTGACTCTCCAGGAAATCATCCCCCAAAATTATAAGTATTACCGTTTCCATAGTCCAGATGGTACATTTCATGCATCCCTAGCAAAGTTTTCAAAGCAGAAAAGTTTAATAACAGGAGAATATTTGAGTGACGAAGATCTCAAAAAATATCCATCAAGCGGTTCATTTCAATTCTTTCCAGGTAAAGAAGATGATGAACGAAGAGAAAATTTATATTGTAAAAATAAGAAGTATTTTCACAATCTGGGCATTTATAAGCCCCAGGAAATCAGAAAAAAACACATTCTAAAA